>DYCT01000112.1 GCA_019417975.1 Bacteroides sp. | reverse complement strand
GGAAATGACAAGAGAGGCTTAAAACGGCTCCTATAATGAAAGAATACGAGCAAGCAGATTAGTGCGCTGTAGACATCTGGCTATGTTCACGCAACATCTTCAGATTCTCGCGTGCAGAATCAACATATTCTTTTACTTGTGGATTATCGCAAAACGAGGCAGGAAGTTCACTCAAGATTTCTTCTATCTCAGGAGTCATAATAGGAGCAGATTGACATAACAACAAAAACACACCCGACCCCAAAATATTTTCACTATTCTTTTTCAAGAAGCCTTTTATCAAACGACTCATATCATCCGAAATTGCAGCGCCTTCATCCATCAATTTCTGTTGAGCCGACACAGGGTCCACTCCATCCAATATCATCCGCGTCTCCATGCGTTCCAACTCATCTACCCGACTGTCAATTTTATTCTTTTCATCAAAGAAATCGTATAACTCATCGTTAAATTTAGTACCTCTGGCCGACAGACGTGCATCCTCAATCCTAATTTTAACGGAGCCTTCCTCCAAGACAAAAGGCATAATCACATTGTCGTCCATGAAGAGCAATACCATTTCCGCCGTGTCAACCTCACCTTTCATTTCAAAAAAGCCATGTACAACCTCGGCCGAATCAATATTCTGCAACTGTCCGTTCTTAAAAGACTTCACATAAAGCATTTTTCCGTCCAGGCTGGATACAGACGATTCTCCCTTTATCTTATAATGGGAAGTACAAGACGCAAACACGATAAGCAACGATAACGCTATAAAAATCTTATTCATAAACAATCGGTTCCTACAATTGATTGATGCAAAATTACAATCTATCCATATTCGCAAAAAAGATTTTATCATTAATTAAACATAATCAGAGTCTTTTAGTGAAGTATTCCCAAGAATAATTGCCTTTTTTATCGTATGTTTGCCTAAACATTTATTTTACTATCAGAAAAAAAGACATGAATCAAACCTATGCACCCTTCGCCCGTCCACTCTATGTAATGCTAAAACCGGTGGGCGCTGTATGCAATCTGGCTTGCGAATACTGCTACTACTTAGAAAAAGCAAAACTTTATCAGAACACTCCTAAGCACGTGATGAGTGAAGAACTGCTGGAAAAATTCATTGAAGAATATATCAATTCGCAAACCATGCCACAAGTGCTTTTCACCTGGCATGGAGGAGAAACCTTGATGCGTCCGCTCAGCTTTTACAAGCGTGCAGTAGAATTACAAAAACGCTATGCCAACGGCAGACAGATAGACAACTGTATCCAGACAAATGGAACTCTGCTCACCGATGAGTGGTGCGAATTCTTACGCGAAAACAATTTCCTTGTAGGAGTCTCCATCGACGGTCCGCAAGAGTTTCATGATGAATATCGACGAAACCGTCAAGGCTTGCCTTCCTTTCATAAGGTCATGAAAGGTATCAACCAGCTCAAAAAACACGGTGTGGAATGGAATGCCATGGCAGTAGTCAATGATTTCAACGCAGATTATCCTCTGGACTTCTACCATTTCTTCAAAGAAATAGACTGTCACTACATCCAGTTCACCCCTATCGTCGAACGCCTCAGCCAACGGACAGACGGCCTGACCATCAGCTCGGCAGCACAAGCTCGCAAAGGAACAGAATTGGCCGACTTCAGTGTCAGTCCCGAACAATGGGGAAACTTTCTCTGCACTCTGTTTGACGAATGGGTCAGAAACGATGTAGGAAATTATTACATCCAACTATTCGATTCAACATTGGCCAACTGGATTGGGCAGCAACCCGGTGTCTGCTCCATGGGAAAAACTTGCGGCCATGCCGGAGTCATGGAATTTAATGGCGATGTCTACTCATGCGACCACTTCGTATTCCCGGAATACAAGCTGGGAAATATTTATGAGAAGACTTTGGTGGAAATGATGTATAGCAAAGAACAACAGGATTTTGGAGCCCAGAAATACAACACCCTGCCTCGTCAATGCAAGGAATGTGAATACTTGTTCGCCTGCAATGGAGAGTGTCCTAAAAACCGTTTCATGACAACAGCCGATGGCGAACCCGGCCTGAACTACCTGTGCAAGGGTTACCACCGCTTCTTTGAACATGCAGCTCCCTATATGGACTTCATGAAACAGGAATTACAAAACCAGCGTCCACCTGCCAACGTAATGGAATGGGCCAAAGCACGCGACAGATATTAAAGAACAAATCATGGCAATAACAGTAGATACCAACAATCCGGAGTTTAAGGATGCACTGAACCTCATCCGCCATACTCACCAATCGGTTTTTCTCACAGGAAAAGCCGGGACAGGTAAATCTACTTTTCTTAAATACGTATGCCAAGAGACTAAAAAGAAATATGTGGTACTTGCTCCTACCGGCATAGCTGCCATCAATGCCGGAGGAAGCACCCTGCATAGCTTCTTTAAGTTGCCTTTTTACCCTCTCCTGATGGACGACCCCAACTTTTCGCTACAAGATGGACGACTCCAGAAATTCCTGAAATACAATTCAGCCCAAAAGAAAATCCTAAAGAATGTGGAGCTAATCATCATCGATGAAATTTCGATGGTACGGGCCGACATCATCGACTTTATCGACAAGGTGTTACGTGTCTACTCCCACAATATGCGCGAACCGTTTGGAGGGAAGCAACTGCTATTGGTAGGCGATGTGTATCAATTAGAGCCTGTTGTAAAAGCCGAAGAACGAGAAATCCTGAATCGTTTCTATCCCACACCTCACTTTTTCGCGGCTCGTGTATTTCAAGAAATGGAATTGGTATCAATAGAGCTGACTAAAGTATACCGCCAAAGCGACCCGGTTTTTGTACGAGTGCTGGACCGCATACGTACCAACACAGCAGGAGCAGCCGAACTACAGCTACTGAATACCCGCTATGCCCTTCCTGAGCCCAAAGAGGGTAAAGATATGTATATCACGCTGGCTACCCGTCGCGATAATGTTGACTATATCAACGAACAGAAGTTAGCCGAACTACCCGGTCAATCAACCATCTTGCACGGTACCATCACAGGCGACTTCCCAACCAACAGTCTACCGACCCAAATGGAACTTGAAATCAAGCCCGGTGCACAAATCATCTTCGTAAAAAACGACTTTGAAAAGCGTTGGGTAAATGGTACCATTGGAGTAATCGTTGACATCGATAAAGAGGGATTCTTGAATATCATTACCGACAACGGGACTGCTTGTGAAGTAAAGCAAGAACGATGGAGCAACATCCGCTATATCTACAACGAAAAAGAAAAGAAAATAGAAGAAGAGGAATTAGGCACATTTACACAATACCCCATCCGCCTGGCATGGGCCATCACCGTACACAAGAGTCAAGGACTCACCTTCTCACATGTCGACATCGATTTTACCGGTGGAGCATTTGCCGGAGGACAGACTTATGTAGCATTAAGCCGTTGTACCTCGCTCGACGGTATCCGTCTGAAGAAACAGATTAACCGGTCAGACATCTTTGTTCGACCTGAAATAGTCAACTTTGCTCAACGATTTAACAACCGACAGTCCATCGACAAGGCACTGAAGCAGGCACAAGCCGACATCCAATATAGCGAAGCCATCCGCCTATTCGACAAAGGCGATTTTGGAGCTTGTCTGGAGCAACTATTTGGAGCTATGCACGCCCGATACGACTTGGAAAAGCCATTGATAAAACGATACATCCGCAAGAAGTTATCCATTATCCAATCATTAAAGGAAGAAAACAAAACTCTACGTAAACGAATCAGCGAAAAAGAAAATAACCTTCGGAAATATGCCCGTGAGTATTATCAGATGGGCAACGAATGTGCGACCCAAGCTCATGACAATCGGGCAGCACTGGCCAATTACAACAAAGCATTGGAACTGGATTCGACCTGCACCGATGCTTGGGTGCGAAAAGGAATCGTCCTCTATGAAGAAAATCAACTACACGAAGCCGAAGAATGCCTAAACGAAGCGGTACGACTAAGTCCCGCATTATTCAAAGCAGTGTACAACAGAGGAAAAATCCGTTTAGCAACCAACAAATACGAAGGGGCTGTAGCCGATTTCGACCGTGCCACCTCCTTAAAGCCAGAACATGCACAAGCGCATGAGCTGTTTGGCGATGCACTTTCCCGCATAGGGAAAGCAGAAGAAGCAGCTTTACAATGGGAATTGGCCGAACGACTCCGTAACCATAAAAAAGACTAAACACCTATCATCATGCTACAAAAACTATATAACAAAGACAATGCTCCTGATATAATTGACCGTATCGTACAATTATTGGAAGATGGAGGCATCATCATATACCCTACCGACACCATGTATGCCATCGGTTGCCATGGCCTGAAAGAACGAGCCGTAGAACGCATCTGTCGCATCAAACAGATAGATCCACGCAAAAACAACCTTTCTATCATCTGCTACGACCTCAGCAACATCAGTGAATATGCCAAAGTAAGCAATGCGATGTTTAAACTGATGAAGCGCAACCTACCCGGTCCGTTCACCTTCATCCTTCCAGCCGGAACCCGCCTGCCTAAGATATATAGGAATCGCAAAGAAGTAGGAATCCGTGTACCCGATTGCTCTATCATCCGTGAAATCTGTCATGCACTCAACGCTCCTATCCTATCAGCCACACTACCTATTGATGAAGACGAAGACATTGAATATGCTACTACTCCGGAGCTGATAAATGAGAAATTCGGTCAAGAAGTAGATTTGATTATTGATGGAGGCATAGGAGGAATAGAACATTCCACAATTGTAAACTGTACTGAAGACGAACCGGAAATCATCCGCCAAGGAAAAGGGTGGTTAGATGAAGGATAAAGCAAGAGAGGGCGCATCATCACGACGCGCCCTCTCTTGCTTTATCACTAAATCTTTAGCATCAAATGTGCAATGAAGCACAAACGGTCTTTACCTTTTCTTCAGCTTCCTGATTTACCTTGTCGTAATCGGCAGCTGAGTTCATACAACCCTTCACTTCGATATAGAACTTAATCTTCGGTTCTGTACCCGATGGACGAACAGAAATCTTTGTTCCATCTTCTGTAAAGTATTGGAGTACATTGCTTGTGTCAGGCATATCCAACTGAGCTTCCTTACCGTTGGTGTAGACCTTCAATGTCTTATAGTCTTTGATAACTACAACCTTAGAACCACCAATTTCCTGCGGAGGATTTGCACGGAAGTTATCCATCATAGCCTTGATTTCCTCTGCACCGCTCTTACCCGGTTTCACTACATTGATAGTTGTTTCTTTCGAGAAACCATATTCCACGTAGATATCCATTAATACGTCGAACAATGTCTTGCCTTGGTCTTTAGCCCAAGCACAGATTTCTGCCAACAAAGAGCAAGCAGAAACAGCATCTTTATCGCGAACAAAATCTTCAGCCAAGAATCCGTAGCTTTCCTCACCACCACCGATATACTGACGTTTACCTTCACGAAGACGAATCTCGCGAGCAATCCACTTGAAGCCAGTATAACAGTCGAGCATTTCAATATGGTTCTTGTCAGCTACAGCCTTAATCAGTTCAGTAGTCACAATAGTCTTTACAATAAAATCGTCCGGCTTCATCTTACCCATTGCAATACGGTTCTTGATGATATAATATAGGAACAGCAAGCAAGTCTGATTACCGTTAATCAGCACCCATTCGCCCTTGTCGTTCTTACAAGCCATACCAACACGGTCGGCATCCGGGTCACTGGCCATTACGATATCAGCATTCAGCTTCTTCGCCAATTCGATAGCCATGCTCAAAGCCTCAGCATTTTCAGGGTTCGGAGAGATTACCGTTGGGAAATCGCCACTCTTAACCATCTGTTCAGGTACAGTGTGTACATTTTCAAAGCCCCACAATTTCAAAGAACGAGGAATGAGCTTCATACCTGTACCGTGAATCGGAGTATAAACAATGCTCAAATCTTTCTGACGACGGATTACATCCGGATCAATAGAAATGGAATGTACTTTTTCCAAATAAACACTATCAATTTCTTCACCGATGATTTCAATCAAATCCTTGTTACCTTCAAATTTGATATCAGTAGCCGAAGCAATCTTGTTCACTTCATCGATAATACCTTTATCGTGCGGAGCAAGAACCTGTGCACCATCATCCCAGTAAGCCTTGTATCCATTGTATTCTTTCGGATTGTGAGATGCTGTCAGGATGATACCGCTCTGGCAACCCAAATGACGGATAGAAAATGACATTTCTGGAGTCGGACGCATATCATCGAAAAGATATACTTTAATACCGTTTGCAGAGAATATGTTTGCAGAAATTTCAGCAAACTTGCGGCTATTGTTACGGCAGTCGTGACCTACGACAACAGAAATCTGCTTCAAATCTTTGAAATTCTTATTCAAGTAGTTCGACAAACCTTGAGTAGCAGCACCTACTGTATAAATGTTCATACGGTTGCTACCGGCACCCATGATACCACGCAAACCACCTGTACCAAACTCCAAATCCTTATAGAACGATTCAATAAGTTCTGTTTTATCGGGATTTTCGAGCATACGTTTTACTTCTGCCTGAGTTTCGGCGTCGTAAGCAGGAGATAACCATTTCTCTGCTTTTGCGGTCACTTCCGCGATTAGTTGTTTATTGTCCATAATTGTATAATGTATTAGATTGTTTTTGACCTGTTTCAATCATTTCCTCTACAAATGTAAAGGGAATGATTGAATTATCCTAATATCACTTCTCTTTTTTAGAAAATTGAATTATTGTGCAGGAATTAAGTAACGGTCACCGGTAG
>DYCT01000111.1 GCA_019417975.1 Bacteroides sp. | reverse complement strand
ATCTTAAGATATTTGGGCAAGTAAGTATAGGTTCGGGGACAAAGTATCTTAAGATACTTGGGGAAACATCTTAGGATACTTGGAGGTTTTACTTAACTTTTTCTGAAAATGATACAATTTTTCAAAGAATGAAGTGTTTATTAACAGTGTGGTTTTCTAGAATTTCTGTAAAGATTTCGATAACGTATTGTGTGATTGTTTATTGCTGATTTTTGTTTGCGAATTTGCGGACGCATGTGAAGTTGGTCACAAATACGCGATTCTTAGGCTACTTAAAAATACAAAATGTCAAAACTGACCATTTGTCAGAAAGCTTGTCGGTGTCGTATCTTTGTTTTATCTTTGCTTGATAGATCGTTTGAAATTTAAAAGAAACAATGAAAAGGTATATTGTTGGTGTGTGGCTGCTGTGTATGTGTGTAGCTCATTTGTGTGCGCAGTCGCCCAAAGAGAAGGGGCTTTCGTGTATCAATCGGGCAAAAGCTGAGGCGTATATTCACTTTTTGGCTTCCGATGAGTTACGTGGTCGTGAGGCAGGTACGCCTGATGCATTTGTCGCATCGGCATATATTGCTTCTTGCCTGCAACTGATAGGAGTGCAGCCGTTGCTTGATGGTTATTACCAGCCGTTTGATGCTTATAGGCGCGAACGTCAGCGTAGGGGACGTTTGCAGGTGCATCCCGATTCCATTCGTGTGCTTCGGCAGGAGGTGCATCAGCGTTACCCCATGCGCAATGTGTTGGGGATGATTCCCGGAGAACGTGCAGATGAGTATGTTGTTGTAGGGGCGCATTTCGACCATTTGGGCGTGGATTGCTTTCTCGAAGGGGATGCTATCTATAATGGGGCAGATGATAATGCATCCGGAGTGCAGGCGGTGTTGCAAATAGCACAGGCTTTTGTCGCTTCCGGCAAGAAACCGCTCCGCACGGTGATTTTTGCGTTTTGGGACGGGGAAGAGAAGGGGCTTTTGGGCTCGTCTTATTTCGTGCAGAACTTCTCGCAATTGGATAAGGTGAAGGGGTATTTAAACTTCGATATGATAGGGCGTAACAACAAGCCCGAACAACCGCAACATGTGGTCTATTTCTATACCGCAGCTCATCCGGCTTTTGGCGAGTGGTTGGAAAAAGACATCCGGAAATACGGCTTGGAGCTGCAACCCGATTACCGGGCATGGGAATGTCCCGACAGTGGGAGCGACAATGCGGTGTTTGCCGTGAGGGGAGTGCCGGTCATTTGGTATCACACAGATGGACACCCCGACTATCATTTGCCATCGGACGAGCCGGCGTTGCTCAACTGGGAGAAAATGGTGGATATTACAAAGGCTTCGTACCTAAATGTTTGGAATCTGGCAAACGAAAAGGAATATTAAAGCCTGAAAATACGGGTGTGTAAACTGATAAAAAATTATAGGATTAGTCCGGTGATTGTTCTATCTTTGCCGGCCCAATAAGAAAACGAAACATGGAACAGCCGAAAAAAACCACGAAATATACCAAGAGTAAAGCTCCGCTGACGAACGAATACGGGCATTTGCAACCACAAGCACTTGAGCTGGAGGAAGCGGTGCTGGGCGCCTTGATGATAGAACGTGATGCGTATTCGCAGGTTAGTGAAATTTTGAAACCTGAATCTTTTTACGACCGTAGACATCAGTTGATTTATGCAGCCATTACAGACTTGTCTATCCGACAGAATCCGGTGGATATTCTCACGGTAACAGAACAGCTTAAGCGAGATGGAGTGCTCGATGAGGTAGGCGGTCCGTTTTACATCACGCAGCTGAGTGGTAAGGTGGCATCATCGGCGCATATCGAGTATCATGCCCGTATCATTGCGCAGAAATATCTGGCTCGTCAGCTTATCACGTTTACCAGCGATTTGCAGACAAAGGCTTTCGATACATCGACCGATGTCGATGACTTGATGCAGGAGGCTGAGGGTAAGCTCTTCGAGATTTCGCAGCGAAACCTGAAGAAAGATTATACGCAAATCAATCCGGTTATCCGGCAGGCGTATGAAGTGTTGCAGAAAGCAGCGGCACGTACCGATGGTTTGAGCGGTTTGGAGAGTGGTTTCCATGAATTGGACAAGATGACTTCGGGTTGGCAAAATTCCGACTTGGTGATTATTGCAGCTCGTCCGGCTATGGGTAAGACTGCTTTTGTGCTTTCCATGGCAAAAAACATTGTGGTGGACTTTAAGAATCCGGTAGCGCTGTTTTCGCTCGAAATGAGCAATGTACAGCTGGTAAACCGTCTGATTGTAAACGTCTGCGAGATTCCGGGTGAGAAAATCAAGAGTGGACAGTTGGCTCCGTATGAGTGGGGACAGTTGGACTATAAGATAAAAGACCTATACGATGCACCGCTCTATATTGATGATACGCCTTCACTCTCAGTGTTTGAGCTGCGGACCAAGGCACGTAGGTTGGTGCGCGAGCATGGGGTGAAGCTGATTATTATCGACTATTTGCAGCTGATGAATGCCAGCGGTATGTCGTTCGGTAGCCGTCAGGAAGAGGTCAGTACCATTTCGCGTGCGCTGAAAGGGCTGGCCAAGGAGTTGGACATTCCTATCATTGCGTTGTCGCAGTTGAACCGTGGTGTGGAAAGCCGAGAGGGTGCCGAAGGAAAACGTCCGCAGTTGAGCGACTTGCGTGAATCGGGTGCCATTGAGCAGGATGCCGATATGGTGCTGTTTATTCACCGTCCGGAGTATTATAAGATTTATAAAGACGATAAAGGAAACGATTTGCGCGGTATGGCCGAAATTATTATTGCCAAGCATCGTAACGGTGCGGTGGGCGATGTGCTCTTGCGATTCAAGGCCGAATATGCGCGGTTCCAAAATCCGGACGACGATATGATTATCCCGATGCCGGGTGAAGACGAGGTTGTAGCTTCGCGCAGAAACGCGGGGGCTCCTTTGCCACCACCTCCTCCACAGGAAGACCCTTTAGCCGGTGGTCCTGCTTCTTACTCCGAGCCTCCGTTCTAAAAAAGAGGGGGCTTAGAAGCGTGTCATTACTTCTACGACCAGCTTGTCGCGTTCCGATTCGGAGGGGATGGCACCCTGACGGTAGAAATATTTTTCGTAGTTCAGACGTATATCGGCTACGAATGCTTTTTTACCGATGCTGAGGGTGATACCTCCGGTGAGGCGGTGACGCTTGTAGTGGTCTGTTTCCAGCCGGTTTGTTTCCTTGTTTGCTATTCCGGTGCTGTGGTCGGTCATCATGTCGTAGCGGGCTAAGAAGGAAATCTTGCTGAATACTTTGCGTAGAGGCAGGTCGTAGTTGATGAACGAGTTGACGGCATGTACGGGCTTGAACGCGTCGTGTCCATATTGCTTGTACAGATACTCACCCTCAATATGCCAACCGGCAATCTCATAGAAAGTTCCTATATCGTATAAGTTGATGCGTACATTTTCGGGCTTGATGCTTTGTACACTCAAGGTGAGGTTGGCGCCGCTGAAGGGTAGCAGTGTGGCTTTTACGTTATAGTTGAGTTCTTTCTGCCATTCCTTTTGTGTGGTAATCCCGGAACCGTTGAATACACCGGCTTCCAACTTTAGCGGAAACATGTCTTTAAAATTGTATCCGAAAGCTACACCTACATCACGTATATTCCCTACCTGCTTGGCGATGAACGAGCGGTTGGCAAAATATCGCAGGTGTGGTGCACGATGTGCATCAATGGTAAACGGTACGCGCATCTGTCCGATGGTGATACTTAGGTCTTTTATGGGGAAAATGCGTGTATAGGCATCCAGCATCTTGATGCTGCCTTGGTCTGAAAGGTCTATTTCTGCTTTGTAGGCCACAATGGGGTGTATATTGCCGGTAAGGCTGAAGCGGGCATTGCGCACCTGAAATCGGCTGGCATCTATTTCGGGCTGATATTCGTATTTGCCTCGGATGGTACCATGTATCTCCGGAATATAGTCGTGGGTCTTCATTTCCTTTTTCTCAAGCCGTTTCCCGTCTTCGTTTTGAGAGATTTGGGCATATAGGCTCGGGGTCGTTGTCAGTAGGGTTACTGCCACTGCAAATGCATAGTTTTGTATTTTCTTTGTTTCCATAGTGCAAATATCGCTCCTTTTTGTCACATTTCTGTCTCATTGAGGTTACAAAAGTGTTGCAAGCCTACTTTTCGGACTTGTATATTTTTTAGTGGTTTATACCCTCTCAACCAAAAAAACTTATTAACTTTGCAAGTCTTTATTTGGAAACATGTAAATAGTAAAAATATGAACATCAGTTACAACTGGTTAAAAGAGTATGTCAATTTTGACTTGACAGCAGAAGAAGTGGCTGCTGCCCTTACCTCTATCGGATTGGAAACCGGTGGGGTGGAAGAAGTACAGACTATAAAAGGCGGACTGGAAGGTTTGGTGGTCGGCGAAGTGCTGACATGCGAACCGCACCCCAATTCAGACCACATGCACATCACTACCGTAAACTTAGGTGGTGAGGAACCGGTGCAGATTGTGTGCGGTGCGGCCAATGTGGCAGCCGGACAGAAAGTGGTGGTAGCTACATTGGGTACAAAACTTTATGACGGTGACGACTGTTTTACGATAAAGAAATCAAAACTGCGTGGTGTAGAGTCGAACGGTATGATTTGTGCTGAGGATGAAATCGGAGTGGGTACAAGCCATGACGGTATCATCGTGTTGCCTGCCGATGTGGCTCCGGGCACACTCGCCAAGGATTATTACAATGTCAAGAGCGATTATGTGTTGGAAGTGGATATCACTCCAAACCGCTCGGATGCTTGTTCGCACTATGGAGTAGCACGCGACTTGTACGCTTATCTCATTCAGAATGGCTATCAGGCAGAGCTGAAACGTCCGTCGGTAGATGGTTTCCAAGTGGAAAACCACGATTTGGATATTCAAGTGACAGTGGAGAATGCTGAGGCTTGTCCCCGTTATGCCGGTGTTACCGTAAGTGGCGTTACCGTGAAGGAAAGTCCGGAATGGCTGCAAAACAAGCTGAAAGCTATCGGTGTGCGTCCTATCAACAATGTGGTGGATATCACCAACTATATTGTGCATGCTTTCGGACAACCGCTTCATTGTTTTGATGCTGCGAAGATTAAAGGCAATCATGTGCGTGTACGTACGTTACCGGAAGGAACTCCGTTTATAACACTCGATGAGGTGGAACGCAAACTGAACGAACGCGATTTGATGATTTGCAATGAAGAAGAACCGATGTGTTTGGCCGGCGTGTTTGGCGGGCTGGATTCGGGTAGCACTGAACAGACAACCGATGTATTCTTGGAAAGTGCATATTTCCATCCTACCTGGGTACGCAAGACAGCTCGTCGACATGGGCTCAATACCGATGCATCGTTCCGTTTTGAGCGTGGCATTGATCCGAACGGCGTCATCTATAGCTTGAAGTTGGCTGCATTGTTGGTAAAAGAGTTGGCAGGTGGTGTTATCTCGTCAGAGATTAAAGACATCTATCCTGTACCGTTCAACGATTTTGAAGTGGATTTGAAGTATAGCTATGTGCATGACTTGGTAGGTAAAGAAATCTCGACAGAGGTCATCAAGCGTATTGTGAAGAGTCTGGAAATGAAAGTGCTGGACGAGACTCCGGAAGGTATCCGTTTGGCTGTGCCTCCTTATCGTGTAGACGTGCAGCGTCCGTGTGATGTGGTGGAAGATATTCTGCGCATCTATGGATATAATAATGTAGAGATTCCTACTACACTGAAATCGAGTTTGACACCGAAAACCGATGCCGATCATTCACATAAATTGCAGAACTTAGTGTCGGAGCAGTTGGTGGGATGTGGCTTTAACGAGATATTGAACAATTCGCTGACTAAGGCGGCTTACTACGACGGATTGGAATCGTTGCCGGCTAAGAACCTGGTGATGTTGCTTAATCCGCTGAGCGCAGACTTGAACTGTATGCGTCAAACTTTGTTGTTTGGTGGACTGGAGAGCATCTGTCGTAATGCCAATCGTAAGAATGCCGATTTGAAATTCTTCGAGTTTGGTAACTGCTATTACTTCCACGAAGAGAAGCGTGTAGCCGAGAAGGTGTTGTCGCCTTATTCGGAAAACTATCACTTGGGCTTGTGGGTAACCGGTAAACGTGTTTCTAACTCGTGGGCACATGCTGATGAAAATTCTTCTGTATATGAATTGAAAGCGTATGTCGAAAATATCTTGTTGCGCTTGGGCTTGAATTTGCGTAAGCTGGTGGTAGGTCACTATACCGACGATTTGTTTGCTTCTGCTTTGACAATCAATACTCAGGGAGGAAAGCGTTTGGCTGTGCTCGGTGTGGTAGCGCGTAAACACTTGAAACGTTTCGATATCGACAATGAGGTATATTATGCCGACTTGAACTGGAAAGAGCTGATGAAGGCTACTCGTTCGGTGAAGGTCAGCTTCAAGGAGCTGTCTAAATTCCCAGCGGTGAAGCGCGATTTGGCTTTGCTTATCGACAAGAATATCGAGTTTGCCGAGATAGAGAAGATAGCTTACGACACAGAGAAGAAACTGTTGCGCGATGTATGCTTGTTTGATGTCTACGAAGGAAAGAACCTGGAGCCCGGTAAGAAATCGTATGCTGTAAGCTTCTTGCTTCAAGATGAAACGCAGACGTTGAACGACAAGCAGATTGATAAGATTATGTCTAAGCTGATTGTCAATTTGCAAAACAAGCTGGGTGCAAAATTAAGATAATTCATAAAATAATCATTAAAATATATTTCCAATGGGAAGAGCGTTTGAATATAGAAAAGCGACTAAATTGAAA
>DYCT01000110.1 GCA_019417975.1 Bacteroides sp. | reverse complement strand
ACGAGACCTGTTTCTAAAATTCGTGCAAAAGTACTCTTTTTTTTGTGAATGCCCTAATCTACAAGTTGAAAAAGCGCACATCGTATGGCATTATGGCAGATTTTGCCTACCTTTGCAACTTTATAAATAAAGTACTATATAATATATAAGGTATAAAGAAGATGATAACAGTTTCTGATGTAGCAGTACAGTTTGGTAAAAGGGTTTTATTTAATGAAGTTAATCTGAAGTTTACACATGGCAACTGCTATGGAATTATCGGTGCCAATGGAGCAGGTAAATCAACATTCTTGCGCACCATTTCGGGTGAGTTAGAGCCTACTAAAGGAAGTATCACATTAGGTCCGGGCGAGCGTTTGTCTGTGTTGAGTCAGGACCACTTTAAATGGGATGGCTTTACGGTAATGGATACCGTGATGATGGGGCATACCATTTTGTGGGATATCATGAAGCAGCGCGAAATTCTGTATGCGAAAGAAGACTTTACAGATGAAGACGGACTGAAGGTATCAGAGCTGGAAGAGCGCTTTGCTGAGTTGGACGGATGGAATGCAGAAAGTGATGCAGCTGCTTTGTTGAGCGGACTGGGCATTAGTGAAGATAAACATTATATGCTCATGGGAGATTTGAGTGGTAAGGAGAAAGTCCGTGTGATGTTGGCGCAAGCTCTGTATGGAAATCCGGATAACTTGTTGCTCGATGAGCCTACCAACGATTTGGATATGGAGACTGTGATGTGGTTGGAGGAGTATTTGTCGAACTTTGAACATACGGTGTTGGTAGTGAGCCACGACCGTCATTTCCTCGATTCTGTTTGTACACATACGGTAGATATCGATTATGGCAAAATCAACTTGTTTGCCGGTAACTATAGTTTCTGGTATGAATCTAGTCAATTAGCGCTTCGCCAGCAGCAGAACCAGAAAGCGAAAGCTGAAGAGAAAAAGAAAGAATTGGAAGAGTTTATTCGTCGTTTCTCGGCAAACGTGGCAAAGAGTAAGCAGACTACCAGCCGTAAGAAGATGTTGGAAAAGCTCAACGTGGAAGAAATCAGACCTTCTTCACGTAAATATCCGGGTATTATCTTTTCTATGGAGCGTGAGCCGGGTAACCAAATATTGGAAGTATCGGGCTTGAGTAAGAAGACAGACGATGGAGTTGTTTTGTTTAATGATGTCAATTTCAATGTAGAGAAGGGAGATAAGATTGTATTCCTGTCGCGCGACCCACGTGCCATGACTGCTTTCTTTGAGATTATCAATGGAAATATGAAGCCGGATAGCGGACATTTCAACTGGGGTGTTACTATTACCACTGCTTATTTACCACTTGATAATACATCGTTCTTCGAAACAGACCTTAATCTGGTGGATTGGCTTAGTCAGTTTGGCGAGGGCAATGAAGTATATATGAAAGGCTTTTTAGGACGTATGCTTTTCTCGGGTGAGGAAGTGCTTAAAAAAGCGAGTGTACTTTCCGGAGGAGAAAAAATGCGTTGTATGATTGCCCGTATGCAGTTGCGCAATGCCAACTGTCTGATATTGGATACCCCTACAAACCACTTGGATTTGGAATCTATTCAGGCGTTCAACAATAACCTGAAGACCTTCAAAGGAAATATCCTGTTCTCTTCACACGACCATGAGTTTATTGAGACAGTAGCAAACCGTGTGATAGAGTTGACACCTAACGGTATTATTGATAAGATGATGGAGTATGATGAGTATATCTCGTCTGACCATATCAAAGAGCTTCGTAGACGCATGTATGGCGATAAGTAAGCCGATAGGTTTTTGTAAATCAAATAAAAAGAATGAATATGAAATATTTTTGGATGACCTTGTTCTTGTTTTTTCAGTTGGGAATAGTGATGGCACAAGAACCTAAAAATGTATTTGTACCCGATTGTGGACAGTTGCGTGCTCAGTTTACGGAAGAAGAAGCTGCAACAATCACTCATTTGGCTGTTTCCGGAAAGCTGAATGCTATTGACTTTCGGGCATTGCGCGATGAGTTTAAGAATTTACGTCAGCTGGATTTGACCAATGCTGAGGTGCGGATGTATGTTGGTAAGAAGGGTACTTATCCGGGCGGTAAGCAATATGTATATCCGCTTAACTGTATACCCGCCTATGCTTTTTGCGGACATAAACAGCTGGAACAGGTGATTCTACCTACCAAATTGCTTAATATTGAGGATGCTGCTTTCAAAGATTGCGACCGTTTGCAAGTGGTGCAGCTAAAAAAGAAGAAACCGGTAAACTTGTTGAATGGTGCATTGAATGATAGTTTGGTGACAGTTTTTGTTCCTTTAGGATGCAGAGATGCTTATTGGCGTAAAGAGAAATGGCAGAATTTTAATATTCTGGAAGGTGATCCGGTATCTGTATCTGTCACATTGCCCGAACCGGGTACATTGACAGCAGAGGTACGTAAGAGCGGGTATCGGTTGGATCAGGTGAATGTATTGACCGTTGAAGGAAGTCTTGATTTGAACGACTTTAAGGAGATACGCGATAATATGCCTAATCTGGTAAGCATTGATTTGAGCCGAACAGACAACGGACGTATACCGGCATTTACTTTTTCGCAGAAGCGTTATCTGATGTTTGTGAAATTACCTGAGACTATGAGCGGTATTGAACAACGTGCGTTCAGTGGTTGCATTCATCTTACAGGAGTATTGAAGCTTCCTGCTTCTGTGCAAAATATTGCTGAAGATGCTTTCTTGGGTTGTACACGTTTGGAGCGTGTGCAGGTTGGCGAATAAAGAGATTGTTAGATACAAAAAAAGAGAGGCGATAGCTTCTCTTTTTTTTGCCTATAAGGGCTGTAATGATTTTATTGCTTTTGTGACTCCGAATCATCTGTTGTTTATTCAGCAGATTCCTTCATGCTGAGTCCTACTCGTTTTCGTTCCTTATCAATGCTGATGACTTTAACTTTGACATGTTGGTGAAGACTTACTATGGTAGTAGGGTCGCTCACAAAGTGGTCGGCAAGTTGAGAGATATGTACCAGCCCATTCTCTTTGATTCCTATATCTACAAAACATCCAAAGTTGGTGATGTTGGTCACAATGCCGGGGAGGGTCATTCCCGTCTGTAAATCATCAAGCTGCTTGATACGCGGATCGAATTCGAATACTTGAATGCTTTTACGTGGGTCGCGTCCAGGTTTATCTAGCTCTTCCATGATGTCATTGAGGGTAGGCATCCCCACAGTGTCGGTCTGATAGTGCTGTAGCTGGATGTTTTTTCTAATTCCTTTTTCGCTGATTAGTTCGTTTACCGAGCATTTCATGTCTTTGGCCATTTGCTCCACTATCGGGTAGCTTTCCGGATGTACAGCTGTATTGTCGAGAGGGTTGCTTCCATTCGGTATACGTAAGAATCCTGCACATTGTTCAAAAGCTTTAGCACCCATGCGTGGCACTTCCAACAGTTGTTTTCGGTTGGAGAATGCTCCGTGTTCTGCACGATGCGTTACGATATTCTGTGCCAATTGCGGACCCAATCCGGATATATACATCAATAGGTGCTTGCTGGCAGTGTTTAAGTTGACACCTACTGCGTTTACACAACTTTCCACGGTTTGGTCCAATGCCTTTTTCAGTTTGGTTTGGTCTACATCGTGTTGGTATTGTCCCACACCGATAGATTTGGGTTCTATCTTGACCAGTTCGGCCAATGGGTCCATCAAGCGTCGTCCGATGGATACAGCCCCTCTTACAGTCACATCGTAATCGGGAAACTCTTCGCGTGCCGTCTTTGATGCAGAATAGATGGATGCTCCATTTTCGCTGACCACAAATACTTGTACTTTGCGGTCGAAACGCAAAGACGTGATAAAGGCTTCTGTCTCTCTACTGGCTGTGCCGTTGCCGATAGCGATGGCTTGGATGTCATACATCTCAACCAATTTTACAACTTTTCGTCCGGCTTGCGACTGTTCGTTTTGAGGTGGGTGTGGGTAAATGGCTTCAAAATGGCGTAAGTTTCCTTCTGCATCGAGGCATACCAATTTGCATCCGGTACGGAATCCGGGGTCGATACCTAAGACTCGTTTCTGTCCGAGAGGTGGAGCTAATAAAAGTTGCTTCAGGTTCTTGGCAAAGATATGGATGGCCTCTTCGTCGGCTTTTGCTTTTGATGAGGCTGCAAATTCTGTTTCGATTGAGGATTTCAGCAGGCGTTTATAGGCATCGGTCACGGCTTCGCTTACCTGTCGGCTGCATGGATTGCTCCCTTTTACAAACGTATGATGCAACTTCTCAATGCAAGTTTCATCGTCCGGACTGATGGATATGCGTAAAAAACCTTCCGACTCTCCTCTGCGTAGGGCCAGCATTCGGTGAGAGGAACAGTTTTTCAACGGCTCTGAGAAAGCAAAATAGTCGCGGTATTTGGCTGCTTCTTCCTCTTTCCCTTTTATGACTTTCGATGTAATGATTGCGCTTCGTGTAAACAGGTTTCGCACCTGGTTGCGTGCAAATTCGTTTTCGCTCACTTGTTCTGCGATGATGTCTCTGGCCCCTTTCAAAGCTTCTTCGGTATCTTTAACCTCATCGGTGAGGTAGTGGAGTGCCAAATCATCTGCATCAACGGCATGTTGTTGCATCAGTTTCTGTGCTAATGGTTCCAATCCCCTCTGTCGAGCTATTTCTGCTCGTGTCTTGCGTTTGGGCTTATAAGGCAGATAGAGGTCCTCCAATTGGGTACTGTCTTGACATTGTTCAATTTTGTTTTTGAGCTCTTGTGTCAGTTTGCCTTGCTCCTCTATCGTTTGCAAAATTGGTTTTTTACGTTTTTCCAATTCGCATAGGTGGTCGTACAAATCTTTTATTTCAGCTATTTGCAATTCGTCCAATCCATGTGTTGCTTCCTTGCGGTAGCGGCTGATAAACGGAATAGTCGCTCCGTCAAGAAGCAATTTAAGTGTATTTCGAACCTGTTGCTCTGTCAGCTTGGTTGCTGCTGTTATATGTTTTATAAAAGAATCCATTCTTGATTTGTTCTATCGTCTGCACGATTGTAATTGATTAGTAACAGAATTTTTGAGTATATCCTCCTTTACTCGTTTGCCATTTCAGCAGATAGCACCCCGGTTGTAAACCTTCCAAAGAGACGGAAGATGTATGACTGGATTTTTGGACCAAGTGTCCTTGCAGAGAATAGATTTCCGCTGTAACAATAGGATTAACATCCGACAAGTAGATTTGCTTGGACGAGCGATCCATGAAGAATGTAGGATGCTCTACTTCTGCCTTTTGATGAATAGATGTCGGTTCCTCGTATGTGATGTCTACTCCGTCTGCTGTAACGACCAGATAAGGTGATTGCTTTGATGGCTTTCCGCAAAGGATGTCTTCCTGATTGTAGGCATCTATAGAGACAAGACGGAAACCATAAGCTCCTGGCTTCAGCGTAGAAGCATCGAACTCGAAAACTTGATTCTTCGTTTGCATTACTGGTTGGATAATTATAGGTTGTTTGGTCTTCGTAGAATATACGGTGTCTTTAGAAGCCAAATCGAACAACTCCAGACGGAGGTCACCAAAGAATGTACTGTAGCATAAGTTGACCAGTTCTAAAGCGTTCAGGCGAACTGTTTTCGGACCGGTTACCGCGGCTTTAAGGTTTGTGTAATACAGTTTGTAAGGTTTGGCTACAGAGTTTTCTACCGGAGGTTGCATCCCAAATACAGCATCTACATATAGGTTGAATGCTTGGTTGGTTGAAGAACCACCGGTACCTTGGTCGGCCGGATTGAGTAGCGTCAGTAGGAAATAGCCGTCGCTTGTTCCTGTCCATCCCCAATTGATGTGAAACAAGCCATCTTTGTTATACCCATCGCATACGAATTGGTGTCCTTCGTTTGAGATGGTAGACCCTCCATAGAGCAAGGGACGTCCGGCATCTAATTCAGCCTTTACCAGTTCTCTCCATTCTTCTGCGGTATAATAGTCTTCCGTGAGAAGGTGTGTACCTTTGTCGTAATTGAAGTTTTCTACCAAGGCTCTTACCATTTCATAGCCACTTGCACCACTTGCTCTGAGCGTGTAGTCCATTTGTACGGAATAACCACAATCGGCCATGAGTTGGGCTACTTGTTCAATCGATTCTGCGTTGCTTTCGTTGGTGTAAGCAGGCAACATTTGAGGCCATAAATAGGTCGATTGGCTCAAATCTTTAGAAAGATGTATTCCTAAACTCATAGTTTTGTAATTGATTTCACCATTGCCTGTAGCCGGCCATTGGTGTTTATACATCACTTGAGCCATGGCAGTCGCTACACATCCGGTCATACATCGCTGGTCTTGGTAAAGTGGACATTGCGAGTTAAACAGCTCTTCTTGTCCCCATTTACATTTGAGCAAAGGTTGCACTTCGGTATCCCAAAGCGCAGTCGACGCTGCTTCTTGACCGTTGCTGATAGCACCTATTTGGGCCGACAAGTGGTTTACAAAAGCTTTTGCGTTAGCCGGAAGTTGGTCGTATTGGAAGTTTCCTTCATCCGAGTAACCTATGATTTGAGGTGCTTGGTCATCTCCGGCAATCAGTACAAAGCCTTGGTCGGATGAATTGTTGTAGATATAGATGCTGTTTTTACCCGATTCTTGAAGTGTATAAGAAAGGGTAGGAATTACAGTCGGCTTGCCTGCGAGCTGGCGTAATCTGTTGTTTCGGCTGAAAAAGCGAATAGCTGCTTTTTGGGCTTCTTGTTCGTTGATTTCATGTGCCTGTATGAAGCAACAGATGGTCGATAAGAATAATAAAAGTATGGTTAGTCCTTTTTTCATGGTAATGTATCTTGTTGAATTTATATTATTTATAAT
>DYCT01000011.1:8861-15755 GCA_019417975.1 Bacteroides sp. | reverse complement strand
CTCATAAATCTACCCTTAATCGTGTATTGGATGATAGTTGCGGATTTTAGGTTCTTTAGAATGTTTTGTATTCAAGAAAA
The DNA here is from genome assembly GCA_019417975.1 of Bacteroides sp. Taxonomy (GTDB): domain Bacteria; phylum Bacteroidota; class Bacteroidia; order Bacteroidales; family Bacteroidaceae; genus DYCT01. The sequence goes on along the minus strand of DYCT01000011.1, from coordinate 15,675 downwards.
AGTGTCTATATTGCACCAGAAACATAAGTGTAATGCTATGAAAAAGGAAAAGTTACATATTGAATATCCTCTTACGGCTACGTCTAAGAGTATTATTTGGAATGCAATTAGTACTCCCAGTGGTTTGGAAAGCTGGTTTGCAGATAAGGTGAATGCTGTTGATAAGCATTTTCGCTTTACTTGGGGGAAGACAGAAACACGCGAAGCTGAAGTGATAAATATGCGCGTCTTTTCATTTATTCGTTTCCATTGGTTGGATGAAGAAGAGGGAAAGGCGTATTTTGAAATCAAGATGATTTTTAATGAGCTGACAGGTGATTATTCGTTGGATATAACTGATTTCGCAGAACCGGGTGATGCGGACGATTTGAGGACACTTTGGGATTCGCAGATAGAAACATTACGCCGTACGTGTGGAATGTAATTATATAAAAATCACAAAAAACATAGGTTGCTGTGTTTTTTTTGTGCTAATTTTGCACCTCATATATATAGGAGCATGTTAGGCATAAAAAAATTAGATAGATTCATCCTTAAGAGTTACGCATTGCTGTTTGCGGGAACTTTCTTCATTTGTCTGTTCATCTTTATGATGCAGTTCTTATGGAAGTATGTGGATGAGTTGGTTGGAAAGGGGCTTGAGGTAAGTCTGCTTGCGCAATTCTTTTTCTATTCCGGATTGACATTGGTGCCTTTGTCATTGCCGTTGGCTATTTTGTTGGCTTCTCTTATTACATTTGGTAATTTCGGAGAGCGCTATGAACTGCTGGCTATGAAAGCAGCCGGCATTTCATTGATTAAGATTATGCGCCCACTGATTATCTTTTGTACTTTTCTTGGATGTATCTCTTTTTATTTTCAAAATGTAGTGGTGCCCAATGCGCAGGTGAAGCTGTGGACACTGCTTATCTCCATGCGGCAGAAGTCACCGGAACTTGATATCCCGGAGGGGGCATTCTATGATGAAATACCTGAATATAACTTGTTTGTAAAGCATAAGAACCGAGATACGGGAATGCTTTATCAAATTATGATTTATAACTTTTCCGATGGATTTGAGAATGCACATATTATTGTAGCAGATTCCGGTTCATTGGAAATGACTTCCGATAAAAAACATTTGTATTTGCATCTGTACAGCGGTGAACAGTTTGAAAACTTGAAGTCGCAGTCGGCTTCGGCCAAGAATGTGCCTTATCGGAGGGAATCGTTTAGAGAAAAACATACGATTATTGATTTCGATGCCAATTTCAATATGGTGGATGCAGGATTTATGAACGATCAGTCCATGAGTAAGGATATGAGGCAATTGCGACACTCTATCGATTCGATGCAGATTCATATGGATAGTATCGGTCGTCGGTATTTTGCTGATTCGCGCTTTTTGTATGGAGCACCCGATGTGACGGAAGCCGATTCTGTAAAGCTGGAGAGTATGAAGCAGACTCGAGCCAATGTGGATAGCTTGTATCGGACAATGACCTTGCTTGAGAAGAAAAAGATACTAGACGATGCAGTTGCTTCGGTTGATAATATGGATGGCGACTGGGTCTTTAAGAGTTTTGTTGTGTCGGATGGCGACAAGCGAATTCGTAAGCACATGACCGAATGGCATAATAAGATAACTCTTTCGTTGGCTTGCTTGATATTCTTCTTTATAGGTGCGCCGCTTGGGGCGATTATCCGGAAAGGAGGATTGGGTATGCCGGTTGTTGTCTCGGTAGCTATTTTTATTATCTATTACATTATTAATAATACGGGATATAAAATGGCTCGTGATGGAAATTGGCTGGTATGGCAAGGTATGTGGATTAGCTCTTTTGTTTTGGCACCGTTAGGCGGGTTTATCACATATAAATCCAATAAGGATTCGGTGGCTTTTAATGCTGATTTGTATATGTCTTGGTTGAGACGTTTGGTAGGTATACGTACGAAGCGTCATATCATCAAGAAAGAAGTTATTATAAAAGATCCGGATTATTCGAAGATTGCACATGAAATGCTGGCTTTAAGCGCAAGTTGCGAAGCGTTTATGAAGAATCATAAGTTGAAGGATGCGCCTAATTATATTCGAATTTGGCAACGAGCCGGACAGGATGAGGAGGTGGCAAGTTTGAATGAACGGTTGGAGCAGCTGGTTGATGAATTGTCGAACAGTACCGATGGGCAGGTGTTGTCAAAGTTGAATGATTATCCAGTGATATCTGTCTCTGCTCATCAAAGTCCTTTCCACAACCGTTGGCTTAATGTGTTGACGGGTTTGTTTTTGCCTTTGGGGCTTGTGTTCTATGTCCGTATTTGGATGTTTCGCATCCGGCTTTATAAAGATATGCAGCAAATTATAGAAACAAATCATACTATTCAAAACCTAATTATAAATATACAGGAAGATGGAAAAAATTAGATTGGATGCTATTGAAGAAGCGATAGCTGATTTCCGTGAGGGAAAATTTGTCATTGTTGTGGATGATGAAGACCGCGAAAATGAAGGCGACTTGATTGTAGCAGCCGAGAAGATTACACCGGAGCAAGTGAACTTTATGCTGAAGCATGCTCGTGGAGTGTTGTGTGCTCCTATCACTTTGTCGCGTTGTAAAGAATTGGATTTGAATTATCAGGTGACTAACAATACATCCGTTCTGGGAACTCCGTTTACTGTAACTGTTGATAAACTGGAGGGATGTACTACCGGTGTTTCTGCTGCCGACCGAGCTGCTACGATTCGGGCGTTGGCCGATCCTACTTCTACTCCGGAGACATTTGGCCGGCCGGGACATATTAATCCGTTGTATGCACAGGACAAGGGGGTGCTTCGTCGTGCCGGGCATACTGAGGCGGCTGTCGATTTGGCTCGTTTGGCGGGACTTTATCCGGCAGGTGCGTTGATGGAGATTATGAGTGAAGATGGTACGATGGCACGTTTGCCGGAGCTTCGTCAGTTTGCCGACCAATATGGTTTAAAATTGGTGTCGATTGCCGATTTGATAGCTTATCGTCTGAAACAAGAATCGATTGTCGAAAAAGGTGTAGAAGTGGATATGCCTACAGAATATGGACATTTCCGCTTGATTCCGTTCCGTCAGAAAAGCAATGGATTGGAGCATGTAGCCTTGATAAAAGGTTCTTTTGCAGAAGATGAGCCGGTGTTGGTTCGTGTACACTCTTCTTGTATGACCGGTGATATATTCGGTTCGATGCGTTGTGATTGTGGCGAACAGTTGCATAAGGCATTACAGCGTATTGAGAAAGAAGGCAAAGGAGTAGTGGTTTACTTGAATCAGGAAGGACGTGGTATCGGACTGATGGAGAAGATGAAAGCTTACAAATTGCAGGAAGACGGCATGGATACAGTAGATGCTAACATCTGCTTAGGTCATCAAGCCGACGAACGCGATTATGGAGTAGGGGCTCAAATCCTTCGTGAGGTGGGCGTGCATAAAATGCGTTTGCTTACTAATAATCCGGTGAAACGTGTAGGGCTAGAGTCGTATGGACTAGAGATTATTGAGAATGTTCCGATTGAGGTTATCCCCAACGAGTATAACGAACGCTATTTGAAAACCAAAAAAGAGCGAATGGGGCATACACTTCATTTTAATAAGTAAATAGGTTATTCTATTTGGTAAATCGGGAACTATTTGTAACTAAAACGTATGGTTGTGGTTGCAAATAGTTTCCGATTTTCTTTTCTATACGAAATATTATCGTTTACTTTGCGCTGCAAATTTCAAATACATAAAATAAGATGAATCAACTGTCAGCGCGATTAAACAGTTTGTCGCCTTCGGCCACACTGGCTATGTCGCAAAAAAGCAGCGAACTCAAAGCACAGGGTATTGATGTGATTAATTTAAGTGTCGGAGAACCCGATTTTGATACCCCAGAGCATATTAAAGAGGCTGCAAAGAAAGCAATCGATGATAATTTTTCTCGTTATTCACCTGTTCCGGGATATCCGGCGTTGCGGAATGCAATTGTTGAAAAGTTGCGAAAAGAAAATGGTTTGGAATATACACCAGCGCAGATTTCTTGTGCTAATGGAGCCAAACAGTCGGTTTGCAATACCATTTTAGTATTAGTCAATCCGGGTGATGAAGTGATAGTCCCAGCTCCTTATTGGGTGAGTTATCCGGAAATGGTGAAGTTGGCCGAAGGTGTGCCGGTGATTATATCGGCTGGGATAGAGCAGAACTTTAAGATTACTCCTGAACAGTTGGAAGAAGCCATTTCTCCAAAGACAAAAGCTCTGATTTTGTGTTCTCCATCCAATCCGACAGGTTCTGTTTATTCAAAGGAGGAATTGAACGGGTTGGCTGCTGTATTGGAGCGTCATCCACAAGTTATTGTTATTGCGGATGAGATTTATGAACATATCAATTATGTAGGAGAGCATCAGAGTATAGCACAGTTCCCCGCCATGAAGGAACGTACCGTGATTGTCAATGGTGTGTCGAAGGCTTATGCTATGACCGGATGGCGTATCGGTTTTGTCGCTGGCCCCGAATGGATTGTGAAGGCTTGTAATAAATTGCAGGGGCAATATACTTCCGGACCGTGTTCTGTTTCGCAGAAAGCGGCTGAGGCTGCTTATGTGGGAACTCAAGCTCCTGTAGAAGAGATGCGAAAAGCATTTGAACGCAGACGAGACTTGATTGTGAAGTTGGCAAAGGAGGTACCTGGTTTTGAGGTAAATGTGCCGGAGGGCGCTTTTTATCTATTTCCCAAATGTAGCTCTTATTATGGTAAGACGGATGGGAAGCGAGTAATCGCTTCGTCGGACGATTTGGCTATGTTCTTGTTGGAAGAAGCTCATGTGGCTTGTGTGGGAGGTGCTTCGTTTGGTGCTCCCGAATGTATTCGAATGTCGTATGCAACTTCCGATGAAAACATTGTGGAGGCTATCAAGCGTATCAAAGGGGCATTGGCCAAACTGGTTTAAACTAAAAAGAGAGTCTTAGCTTTTTTAATATAGTAAGAAGGCGCAAGGTTTGCAGGATTGCAAGTCTTGTGCCTTTGTTTTTTAGAAGTACCAAATAGATGTTGATATCGGTGGAGTTGAAGTGGTATATCGTTTGTTGAAGTAAGATACTGAGTTGTTCGATGGTTTTCATTTAGTTTGCTGACAATTTCTTTTGTAGTTGTCAGGAATCATTAATCATAGATGTGTAATAAAAGTAGTGAAGAGTTCCGGCTTAAAAAAAGAGGATGCACCTTTCGGAGCACCCTCTTCGTTAGTCATTTCTTGTGATTGTATTATCCGAGATGGATAGCTTCAGACGGACAAGCATCTGCGCAAGTACCACATTCTGTACACATTTCAGGATTGATGCTGTAGATGTCACCTTCAGAAATTGCGCCAACCGGACATTCGTCGATACATGTTCCGCAAGCGATACAATCGTCACTAATTACGTAAGCCATTTTCTTAAAATTTTAATTATTAGTACTAATTTGTTTGGCAAATGTACACGTTTTATTGAATACGCAAAATGTTTCCGTTGAAAAACGGGTTAATTTGGATTAAGTCTAAATAATTTTGGCTTGTGTCTGCTTCGGTTGCTGTTTTTTTCTAAATTTGCATCGCAATAACTAAAACGGTTTTTCGTTATAAGATTATGTTTAATTTAGAAGTGGGATTGAAGAAAATACTTTGCATATTGTTGATTTTGTTGTTGCCCTTGGGTTGTTTCGCGCAGAAACGTAAAGTGCAATGTCGTCCGTATGCCGATCAGCGGAAAATTCATTATGGTTTTCTGGTGGGTATTCATATGCAGGACTTTGAATTCGGCAATAATGGTTATATTACAGACGATGGTCAGTCCTGGTTTGCAGATGTTGGAGAGTATTCGCCGGGCTTTACAGTGGGGGTACTTGGCGAACTGTATTTGAATCAATATTTAGCTTTGCGTCTGATACCAACGTTGGAGTTTGGTGATAAACGAATCCTGTTTAAGGAGCAGAATACAGGTGAAAAGTATCGCCAGACGATGAAGTCGTGTTATATTTCTGTCCCATTGGACTTGAAATTCTCAGCCGAACGGTTTAATAATTATCGTCCTTATCTGGTAGCTGGTGCCAGCTTCTCGGTCGACTTGGTTCGCAAAAAGCAGAAAGCTTTGTTGATTAATCCATTCGACGTTGGTATAGAAGTCGGGTTAGGATGTGATTTTTATCTTCCTTTCTTTAAATTGATTCCTGAGTTGAAGTTTCGATTCGGATTGTTAAACTTGTTGGAGAAGAAACGTACGGATTTGACCGACTTGTCATTGATGAAGTACACCGAGTCGGTAGACCGTGTGAATGCGCGTATGATTACTCTTTCATTTTATTTTGAATAAGAGAACAAATTCTTTTTGTTGGATATGAAAAGCTCTGCTTATGGCCGATGATAGGTCGAACGCTGAGCTTTTTCTATTTAAGGACTGTTGGCTTGGGCCTTTTTTGCTGAGAAAATCATATCTTATAGATGGCCAAATTGCAGGTAAAGGGTGTGATAGAACCTTTCATTCGTTTTAAACTCTTTTTCTCCTTAAAATAATTGTAAATCATGTCTTGATTATTAGGCGTAATAAGATGGAAATTTGTAACTTTGCAACATAAATTTCTTAATCTGCAAAATACATGTCTGAGACGAAAAAAATTAAGACCGCACTTGTTTCGGTTTTTCATAAAGATGGTTTGGACGAAATCATCACTAAACTTCATCAAGATGGAGTAGAGTTCCTTTCTACAGGTGGTACACGCCAGTTTATAGAATCTTTGGGTTTCCCCTGCAAGGCAGTAGAAGACTTGACCACATATCCCTCTATTTTGG
>DYCT01000011.1:0-8851 GCA_019417975.1 Bacteroides sp. | reverse complement strand
CCTTACATCCGAAGGTGTTTGGTGGTATCTTGTGTCGTCGCGAATTGGAACAAGATTTGCAACAGATAGCAAAATACGAGATTCCGGAAATTGATTTGGTGATTGTAGACCTTTATCCGTTTGAAGATACGGTAGCATCGGGAGCTCCGGAAGCTGATATTATTGAAAAGATTGATATAGGTGGCATCTCATTGATTCGAGCTGCAGCCAAGAATTTTAAGGATGTGGTGATTGTTGCTTCAAAGGCACAGTATAAGCCTTTATTGGATATGCTCAACGAGCATGGAGCTTCTTCTACATTGGAAGAACGTCGCTGGATGGCAAAAGAGGCTTTTGCCGTGTCTTCGCACTATGATTCTGCCATTTTCAATTATTTTGATAAAGATGCCGAGTCGGCTTTCCGCTATGCTGGCGATAACCAAAAAGCATTGCGCTATGGTGAAAACCCACATCAGAAAGGTGCTTTCTATGGTGATTTGGATGCAGTGTTCGACCAAATTCATGGGAAAGAAATCTCTTACAACAATTTGCTTGACATCAATGCAGCAGTAGAACTGATTGACGAATTTGATGAAGTTACTTTCGCGGTGTTGAAACACAACAATGCATGTGGTATCGCTTCTCGTTCTACTGTACTTGAGGCTTGGAAAGCTGCGTTGGAAGGTGACCCTGTTTCTGCTTTTGGCGGAGTGCTGATTACCAATGCTGCTATTGATAAAGAAACAGCTGAAGAAATCAACAAGATATTCTTTGAAGTGATTATTGCACCCGATTATGATGTAGATGCTTTAGAAATCTTGGGTCAGAAGAAAAATCGTATCATCTTGGTACGCAAAGAAGCTCGTTTCCCCAAGAAGCAGTTCCGCTCATTGCTGAACGGCGTGTTGGTACAAGAACGCGACTTGGATATTGAAACTGCTGCTGACTTGAAACCTGTGACAGAACGAGAAGCTACTGCTCAAGAGGTGGAAGATATGCTTTTTGCCAATAAGATTGTGAAGAACAGTAAGTCGAATGCGATTGTTTTGGCTAAAGGCAAACAGTTGTTGGCAAGTGGTGTAGGACAGACTTCACGTGTAGATGCTTTGAAGCAGGCTATTGAGAAGGCTAAATCATTTGGCTTTGATTTGCACGGTGCTGTAATGGCAAGTGATGCTTTCTTCCCATTCCCCGATTGTGTGGAGATTGCGGATAAAGAAGGTGTGACAGCAGTAATCCAACCGGGTGGTTCTGTTAAAGACCAACTGACTTTTGATTATTGCAACGAGCATAATATGGCTATGGTGTTGACCGGCATTCGCCATTTCAAACACTAATAGACTATTGATAAGAGTGAAACGAAATATCTGGAGGTGTTCGCTTCACTCTCATTATTAACAATTTAATTATCTTTATTTAATGGGATTATTCTCTTTTACACAAGAAATAGCGATGGACCTCGGTACTGCCAACACGATTATCATCAGTGGTGGTAAGATTGTGGTAGACGAGCCTTCGGTAGTCGCGCTAAACAAGCGAACTGATAAAATGATAGCAGTCGGTGAAAGAGCTAAGATGATGTATGAAAAGACGAACGATAGTATTCGTACCATACGTCCTTTGCGCGATGGTGTAATCGCTGACTTCTATGCTTGTGAGCAGATGATGAGAGGTCTTATCAAGATGGTGAATACTGGTAATCGTTTGTTTTCGCCTTCGCTTCGTATGGTGATAGGTGTTCCTTCGGGTAGTACTGAAGTGGAGCTTCGTGCCGTACGCGACTCAGCAGAACATGCAGGCGGGCGAGATGTCTATTTAATTTTTGAACCGATGGCAGCTGCGATTGGTATCGGTATCGATGTAGAAGCACCGGAAGGAAATATGATTGTCGATATAGGTGGCGGTTCTACCGAAATTGCGGTAATCTCTTTGGGAGGTATTGTATCGAACAACTCTATCCGTGTGGCGGGTGATGATTTGACAGATGATATTCGTGAGTACATGCGTCGTCAGCATAATGTGAAGGTTAGCGAGCGTATGGCCGAACGTATCAAGATACATGTAGGTGCGGCTTTGACCGATTTGGGCGAAGAAGGACCGGAGGATTATATTGTATATGGTCCGAACTGTATCACGGCTTTGCCTATGGAAGTGCCTGTATGTTATCAGGAGATTGCACATTGTTTGGAAAAATCGATTGCGAAGATAGAAACTGCCATTTTAAGTGCTCTCGAAAACACTCCGCCGGAATTGTATGCAGATATTGTACACAATGGCATTTACTTGTCGGGTGGTGGTGCTTTGCTTCGTGGATTGGATAAACGTCTGACAGATAAGATTAATATTCCGTTCCATGTGGCGGACGATCCTTTGCATTCGGTAGCAAACGGTACAGGTGTGGCATTGAAGAATGTAGATCGTTTCTCTTTCTTGATGCGATAGGCTGTAATGAAGAATCTGCTGAATTTTCTACTGAAGTACAATTACTGGTTCCTCTTTCTTTTGTTAGAGGTAATCAGTTTTGTCTTATTATTCCGGTTCAATCATTATCAAGGGAGTGTCTTTTTCACTTCAGCCAATTCGATGGTAGGTAAGGTATATGAAGTATCGGGAGGCATCTCTTCGTATTTCTACCTGAAAGGAGTCAATCAGGATTTGCTCGATAAGAATATGTTGTTGGAGCAGGAAGTGGAAAGACTGCGACACAGCTTGATAGAGCTGGAGATGGATTCGGCAGCTGTTATGCATTTAGGAGATTCGGCATTGACCGATTACCAAATTGTAAAAGCGCAGGTCATCAACAACACCCTTAACAAGATGGACAATTACATCACCTTGAATAAAGGGTCGGAAGATGGCGTGAAAAGTGAAATGGGAGTAATCGATGGGAATGGCGTGGTAGGCATTGTCTATATGACTTCACGACATTACTCGGTTGTCCTTTCGGCATTGAACAGTAACTCGAGTATTAACTGCAAAATCAAGGGAAGCGATTATTTTGGTTATTTGAAATGGGAAGGAGGTAATGCAGAGTATGCTTTGGTTAAGGATTTGCCTCGCCATGCTCAATTTCAGATAGGCGATACGGTAGTCACAAATGGATATTCCTCTGTATTCCCTGCCGGAATTATGGTGGGGACCATTGATGAGATGTCCGATTCGCATGATGGGCTTTCCTATTTGCTTCGGGTGAAGCTTGCAACAGATTTTGCATGTTTAAATGAAGTGCGTGTCATTTCGCATAAAGGATATGACGAGCAAAAAATATTAGAGCGTAAAATTAGAAAGTAATGGCATACGTTTATTTCAGAAGAATATGTTGGTTTTTGGGGCTGGCGCTTTTGCAAGTGTTAGTGCTTAATCATATTCATGTGGGAGGTTACGCCACTCCTTTCTTGTATGTCTATTTTATCCTGAAGCTGGATAGTGGCGTGTCGCGCAATGGGTTGATGCTTTGGGCTTTTTGCTTAGGCCTTTTTATTGATATATTTTCGAGTACTCCGGGCATGAATGCTGCAGCAACTGTTTGGTTGGCTTTCTTGCGTCCTTCGCTATTCCGGCTGTTTACCTCACGCGATATACAGGACACGATAAAGCCAAGTATGGCTACGATTGGTGTAGGGGCTTTTGTGAAGTATGTCATTGCTGGAGTGTTGATTCACCACACAGCACTGATGATAATTGAAGCTTTTTCGTTTTTCGATTTCCCTATTATGCTATTGAAAATACTTACCAGCAGTCTGTTCACCGTTCTTTGTATATTATGTATTGACGGTATAAAAAAGTAGGACTGTGGCAAAAGACTATACATTCGAGAAACGTAAATATGTGATTGGAGGGATAGCTGTATGTGTGGTGCTTATCTTTCTCATGCGTCTTTTGGCTTTACAAATCCTTTCAGACGATTATAAGAGGAATGCAGATAGTAATGCGTTCTTAAAGAAAATACAGTTTCCTTCACGAGGAGTGATGTACGACCGCAATGGTGAATTGTTGGTGTACAATCAGCCGGCTTATGATATCACTTTTGTTCCCAAGGAGATTGTCGATTTGGATACACTCGACCTTTGTCAGGCTCTGAATATCACCCCCGCTTATTTTAACCGCCGAATGCATGATATCCGCGACAAGCGGATGAATCCGGGATATTCACGTTATACACATCAAGTTTTCATGACACAGTTATCGCCCGAAGAGTGTGGTGTGTTTCAGGAGAAGTTGTTTAAGTTTCCGGGATTCTACATCCAGCGACGTACGATTCGGCAGTACACGTATAATTCGGCAGCCCATGTGTTGGGCGATATCGGTGAGGTTTCTATGCGCGATATAGAGTCGGATGAAAGTAACTTTTATATTCGGGGAGATTTTATCGGGAAACAAGGTATAGAGCGTTCGTACGAGGAAAAATTGCGTGGTGTGAAAGGAGTGGAGATTCTGTTGCGTGACGCACACGGACGAATCCAAGGGCGCTATATGGATGGGAAGCTTGATGAAATTCCTACTCCAGGCAAAAATCTGACTTTGAGTCTTGATATACAACTTCAAATGCTGGGTGAGCGTTTGATGCAAAATAAAATCGGTAGCATCGTGGCTATTGAGCCGGAGACAGGAGAAATCTTGTGTATGGTATCTTCGCCTTCGTTCGATCCACGTATGATGATTGGTCGTCAGCGAGGTAAGAATCATGTTGCTATGGAACGTGACCCGAAGAAGCCGTTGCTGAACCGAGCTATCATGGGAGCCTATCCTCCCGGTTCAACGTTTAAGACAGCACAGGGACTTACATTCTTGCAAGAAGGCGTGATTCAGCCGAGTACGCCTTTCCCTTGTTTTCATGGCTTTGTACATGCAGGCTTGCGTGTAGGTTGTCACGCGCATCCGGCTCCTCTGCCTTTGGTGCCTGCTATTGCTACTTCCTGCAATGCCTATTTCTGTTGGGGATTGTATCGGATGATTGGTATGAAGAAATATGGACGTCCGCAGACCGCAATGAACCGTTGGCGCGATTATATGGTATCAATGGGATTTGGATATAAATTGGGAGTGGATTTGCCGGGAGAGAAACGAGGACTGATACCGAATGCCCAGTTTTATGATAAGGCTTATCGCGGTTCGTGGAACGGATTGACAGTTATTAGTATCGCCATCGGACAAGGAGAAGTGTTGCTTACCCCATTGCAGATTGCAAATTTAGGAGCAACGATTGCCAACAGAGGTTATTTTGTTACACCGCATGTGGTGAAAGAAGTACAGGATGAACCTCTCGATACATTATATACCAAACGTAGGTATACAGATGTTAGTCGCCAACATTACGAAACGGTAGCGGAAGGTATGCGCCAGGCAGTATTGGGCGGAACTTGTCGAAGGGCAAACATTCCGGGCATTGAGGTGTGTGGTAAGACCGGTACAGCGCAGAACCGCGGGCATGACCATTCGGTGTTTATGGGCTTTGCTCCGATGGAAAATCCGAAGATTGCTATTGCTGTCTATGTAGAGAATGGAGGATTTGGAGCCGTATATGGAGTTCCTATTGGTGCTCTGATGATAGAACAATATATCAATGGTAAATTGTCCGAAAACAGTGAAGTGCTGGCAACGGACATCTGTAATCGTATAATTTCATATGGGAACCAGGAACGTTAGTGTGTGGAGAACTGTGGATTGGACAACCATCATTCTTTATTTGATTTTGGTGGTTTGTGGGTGGTTCAGCATTTGCGGAGCTACCTATACCTATGGAGAGATGGATTTTTTTACGTTCGACTCATTTGCTGGGAAGCAGTTGGCATGGATTATCTGCTCGTTGGGAGTTGGTTTTGTGCTGTTGATGTTGGAAGAGAAATTTTACGATATGTTTTCCTACCTTATATATATAGGTATTATTCTCTTGCTGATTGTCACGATATTCATAGCTCCCGATACGAAAGGGTCGCGCTCTTGGCTGATTTTAGGTCCTGTAAGTTTACAACCTGCTGAGTTTGCTAAGTTTGCTACAGCACTGGTCTTGGCCAAATATATGAATTCCTACTCATTTAATATTGGACGTTTGAAAGATGCACTGATGCTGGCTTTGTTTATCTTGCTGCCCATGTTGCTGATTATATTGCAGAAGGAGACGGGATCTGCTCTTGTCTATTCAGCCTTCTTCTTGATGCTTTATCGCGAAGGCATGCCGGGTGCTATACTTTTTGCCGGAGTTAGTGCCGTTGTTTATTTTATTGTAGGCATACGTTTTAGTGAAGTCACGTTGGGCGATTCGATAACTCGTGTGGGCGAGTTCTCGGTGCTATGTCTTATTTTGTGCTTTGTGAGTGGCCTGATATGGGTCTATTGCAAACGCGATTCTTCTGCTGCCCGACTGTTGGGATTTAGCACACTTATTGTAGCTTTATCCGTATCGGTCTCTTTGTTCCTCTATCCATTTAATGTAGTCTATGTGTTGTGGGGAGTATGTGTACTCGCTGTTTTTTATCTGTTGTATCTGGCAATAGTGAAACGGAATCGGAACTTTGCATTGATAGCTCTTTTCGCCATCGGGTCTGTCGGATTTTTGTATTCAAGCGATTATGTCTTTTCGAATGTACTTCAGCCCCATCAGCAAGTACGTATAAAGGTAGTGCTGGGTATGGAAGAAGATTTGGCCGGTGCCGGTTACAATGTGAATCAGTCGAAAATCGCTATAGGTTCTGGTGGATTGGTCGGTAAAGGTTTTTTAAATGGTACACAGACCAAGTTGAAATACGTTCCCGAGCAGCATACCGATTTTATTTTCTGTACAGTGGGTGAAGAGCAAGGTTTTATTGGGTCGACTATTGTGTTGGGGCTGTTCTTGGCTTTGATTTTACGACTGATTGTACTTTCCGAGCGGCAGCATGATGCTTTTGGACGTGTGTATGGCTATTCGGTGGTAAGTATCTTCCTTTTCCATCTGTTTATTAATGTAGGTATGGTGCTGGGTTTGACACCGGTCATTGGTATACCTCTTCCCTTTTTCAGTTACGGAGGGTCTTCGTTGTGGGGCTTTACCATTCTGCTGTTCATTTTTTTGCGTATTGATGCAGCCCGAGGAGAGTAAGCACTAACGTTCTACACAGATTCCTATATCCGATATTCCTTTCAATGCTTTGTCGGTCATCCCATGGCAGATACGGATTTGCAGCGTATCGGGATGCTTTAAAGAAATGTCTTTATATGCGAATCTGTTCTGATAGATTGCATTGAGCCCGATACCTGTCCATTTCCCATTTTTGTTCGTCAGCTGATATTCTACAGTATCATTGTTAATGAAAAGATAAAGATTGGCATAGGGATATGCTTCAGAATGTCTGGTTTCGATAGACAAATGAAGTGGACGGTTGGTGTCTTGTAAAGCAATTGTGAAGCAGAGAGTATCGCTTTTCTCCCATCCGCGTAAAGAGACGGCTTTGTATTGATGATAGACGGTATTGCCATTGCAAGCTGCCAATATCATTATTAGCAGTGCAATGGCAATCAGTGTTATATTATTCTTTTTTAGGTGCATCCGGTTGTTTGTTTTGTTTAGGCTTTGGAGGACGGTTATTGTTTCTGTTCTTGTTTCTGTTCCCCTCGTTGTTCCCTCTGTTTTCGTTTTTCCTTTCTGTTTTTTCCGGTCTGTCTGCTTTTTCTGCTCTTTCCGGTCTGTCTGCTTTTTCTGCCCTTTCCGGCTTTTCTGTCTTCTCGTTATTGTTTGGAGTAGCTTTTGCGTTGACATTGGGTTGCCCTTCTGTACCTTGCGGTTTCTTTTTCTTCTTCTTGCGACTAGGTGTTGCTCCCTTGCGTTTATCAAATCGGGTTAAGCTTTCCTGCTCTAATAAGTCGGCAGATGTCTTTGGTTCTTGCTGGTGCTCCGAAGGCAGCAGGCTTTCCGGTTTTTGACCTTTTCGGTTCATACCGATAATCTCAAAAGCCCTGCGACCGGTAATGGTGACCGCATTGGCTGCAAAGTTTTTGTCGGTAGAGTAGGTTACCAATCCTTTTAGAATGTCCGCTTTGAAGAAATAGTAGGTACCATCCACCGTTTGCAATTCGATTTCTTTGGAAGGCAAACGCTTCTGTGCCTCCACATAGTTGTCTATTTCGTAGTTAAGGCAGCATTTCAGCTTAGCACATTGTCCTGCCAGTTTCTGTGGGTTTAATGAGATGTCTTGGAATCGGGCAGCATTGGTCGATACCGAGATAAAGCTGGTGACCCATGTAGCACAGCACAGCTCTCTACCGCAGGGCCCGATACCACCGATACGTCCGGCTTCTTGGCGTGCACCGATTTGTTTCATTTCGATACGTACGCGGAAAGCTTCTGCCAATACTTTGATGAGCTGACGAAAGTCTACACGTTCATCAGCGATATAATAGAAAATAGCTTTGTTTCCATCGCCTTGATATTCCACATCGCCTATTTTCATGTCCAAGTTCAAGCGTTTGGCTATTTGGCGTGCTTCAATCATGGTGTTATGTTCTTTTGCTTTGGCCTCATCGTATTTTTCCATATCTACAGGTTTGGCCTTTCGGTAGATGCGTTTTATTTCGGCATCTCCTCCTTTCGGATTATTTTTCTTCATCTGTAGCGGAACGAGTCTGCCGGTTAGGGTTACGGTTCCGATGTCGTGTCCCGGTGTTGCCTCTACAGCTACAATGTCCCCTTTCTCCAGTTTAAGTTTGTTGGAGTTTCGGTAGTATCCCTTTCGTGTGTTTTTAAACTGTACTTCCACCAAGTCAGACTCCTCGTTATTGCCGGGCAAGTCGGCCATGTAGTCGTAGGTGTTCAGTTTGTTATCTTGTCTTGAACAGCTTTTGCAACAGAGGTTGCCGCTACCGTTCTTTAGTTTGAAATCTGTCATATATAATTTAT
>DYCT01000109.1 GCA_019417975.1 Bacteroides sp. | reverse complement strand
TCAGCCGTTTCGACAAGGATGATTTGGCTTACTATCGGAAATAAAAATAGAATAGCCGCAGAGGGCTCAACAGTCCTTTGCTGAAATAAACCGATTTACAACAAAAGGCCGGAGTACTCCTCAACAGGACACTCCGGCTTTATTTTTTCTATCATCAAAAATACAAAACCTAAAAGAGATTACATCTAACTAAAAATATTATGAGACCTATTCTAACTCTACTATTCTGCTTCGCGATGTGTTGTGGAAACAGCCTAAATGTATCGGCACAAACAACTGACTTCCCTAAAAACAGCATCCAATCCGAAGCCTTCAGTTTACTTCACACTTGGGTTGACACCCTCTTGGAATACCAAATGAAAAGCGAAGACCCACATTTGGACGGTGCACTAATTTGTCCGGCTTGTGCCCGCATCCATGGCAGATGCGGTGATGCCGTTCTACCTATTCTCTGTGTTGCCCAGCATACCGGCGACACCAAATATGTAACTGCAGCCAAGCGTTTGATGAAATGGATGGACAATGTCCGCATGCCGGATGGCTCATGGATGAACGATGTGAATGTGTCCGACTGGAATGGAACAACGGTATTTGCTTCTATTGCTCTAGTAGAAGCTCTTCGCCATCACGGTGAGTTACTGGACGACTCTACCAAAACGGAATGGCGCAAACAGTTGTTGCAGGCAGGAGAATTTATCAATGGAAACAACTTTATCTACAGCCGTAAACGCGAAGGGATGCGTAACATGAATGTGAATTATTCTGCCTCGGCCACGTATGCTCTATATGCCATCGGTGCCGAATGCGAACGAAAAGATTTCCAACAGAAAGCACGCGAAACAGCTACCGACATTATTCCGTATTTCACAGAAAACAATCACTTCCTCTATGGAGAAGGGCCCAATATCTGGACCAAGACTCCAAACGGTTGCCGACCGGTAGACTTGCTATACAACGTAGAAGAATCGCTCCCTAATATGGTCTACTATGCCCTTGAAGCCAACGACACAACTCTACTCCAACACTTAAAGGCTTCGATGGATACTCATCTGGAGTTTATGCTACCCGATGGGGCTTGGGACAACAGTTGGGGGACACGCGGTTTCAAATGGACTTATTGGGGTGGACGCACCAGCGATGGTTTTATGGGTGGCTATTATGCACTGGCTCATCTGAATCCGGCATACGCTGAAGCTATCGGACGCAATGTAAAGCTACTAAACGAGGCAACCCACCACGGTTTGCTCTATGGAGGTATGCATTACCGCGCCTGGGGATGGGCACCCTGCATTCACCACACATTCGGTCACGCCAAAGCATTGGCTTCATTCCTAAACCAACCCGTAAAAAAAGTATCGAAAGCTCAACTCCCACGCGACACAGTCTACGGTTGTAAAGAATTGAAAGACATCCACACTTGGCTGATAGCCACTCGTGACTGGAGAGTTACACTTACCGGATTTGATGCAGAATACAAGGTAAAAGGTACACACCCTATGGGAGGCGTACTTTCTATGCTTTGGCACAAAGAAAGAGGGGCGATTTTTGCAGCTACCATGAATAAATATACCTTGATTGAAGCTCCGAATATGCAGACCTATGCCCCAGAGAAATACCAAATGACAGGAACTCCACGCATTGAATTAGTAGAAAACGGAATCATGTACAGCAATTTGGATGATTTAAACACCACCATTGCTTACCGACAAGAGGGAGAAAAACATCTATTTGATGTATGCACACATCTGGTAGACAGCAAGCAGCAAGTTCCTTCTGTGGGTTCGGACAGCATCCATCTGACTTACTGCATTGATGCCCAAAGCATCCGCATCAGCAGCCAGTTGCCTGCATCGCTCAAAGACAAAGAAATACGTCTGGTATTACCGGTCATTGCTGACCCCGAAGAGAAAGAAATCCACTCGGAATATCAACTGGACTTGAAAGGGTTGCATATCCAGACAAACACACCTTACCAGATAGCCCCCAACCAAAATGGACGTATCTTCAACCCGGTCCCCGGCTTTACTTTCATTCCTATGTTGGTTTATGCCGATGACAAAGGTTACATCGAAGCAACCCTTCAGACCCGGAAATAAGAGCAATCCAACAAACCATTGAAAGCAACAAGATAGCCGTATCCTCTACAATTAAGTAAAGACGATACGGCTATCTTGTTTACAAAAAAACAGAGAGGAAGGATTTCTTCTACTCGACTCCGATGGTCTAACAAAAGAACAGATTTCCTACCTTATAAAATATACGTATTATTCTTCCAACAGTTTCTTCAAAAAATCGTCCAACTCCTGGTCCAAACCTTCCAGCAATTCTTCGTTTACCAAAAGCGTATCATCATCAACCAACAGTAGTTCGGCAATGGTCTCATGATCTTCATCGACCAATACAAACGAATAAGGCTTCAGCAAGTTGAGCGAATCAAAAGAGCCCGAATTCTGCAAGTTAACAAGTGCTTGACGTAAATAACGTTCTACATCGTCCTGCCAATCGCCATTTACATTGTCTGCCCATTCAGCCACAACCAGCTGGCCTAACTCTTCGTCATCATCATTTAAAATAGCCAATTCGCCCGAATCAGCTTTCGGCATAAAATGGATATCTGTAATGGTCTGCTGGCCACACTCTTTATATCTGCTTAATGCTTTTGTAACGGCAGACTCTATAGCAGAAACGGATTGTATACTCAACTTCATAATAAAGGCATTTTCTCGTAAAACGATTTAATAATACTCAAAAGTACAAAAAATATTTATCTCGCCAACAGTTATCAATTAATTTTCACCATTAAATCGTTGCATTTGCAATTTTAATTTAGGGAACTGCTCTATACGCTTCCTCAACTGCTGTTCGTAAAGCACAATCATCCGTCCGTCGGTGGTCATTGCTGCTTCATCATTTTCAAGTTTTTTCTTCTCGCGCAATTCGACCAACGACTTTGCTTTCCCAATCCATTCCATTGCTGCATCCAAATCATCGTGCATCTCATGATACAATGCGATATTAAAAGCTGCCCGCATCCGATATTTCACACTTTTCAGTGTATAGACCTGCATCCACAGTTTCAAAGCATCCTCCCAAGATTCTTCACGCACACAGACAGCAGCATCGCGCATCTGCACACACTCTCCCGCATAATAGCTACGCGATTCTGTCTCCCAAGTCGGCAAAATATATTTGACAGCCAATTCGGAAGCCACCTCAGAGGCTTCATGCACCATGAGGGTATCTACCTGCCAAGTAGCAACCCAAAACAAGCTATCGGTATTATTGATTGCAGCCAACGGTGCTTTACGCCCCGGCAGATACAGCCGAACTACCGAACGCACTTGCGCATCAACCCCCTTCAACGGAATTCCATATTCAGAATCGTAGACTATACCTTTACGAAAACAAATCTGTACTTTTTCTAACGAAAGCAACATGTCGACCCGTAGATTCTCAGTCAGCGTTTGCACTTCTTCCATACTCAGCCGACAGTCGCGCGGAAAACGGTCTTTTGCACGCAACGCTGAGTCGCAAATCAATACATGGTCAAAATAATTGCCTTCTGCAATAGCTGCAGCAAAAGCTTCTGCAGCTAACTTCCCGTCTCCATCTATGACGCCCAACTCATCCTGTTCGGGCTGGGCAGAAGCATTGATTTGTTCCACCCGCTTTACTAAATCATCCAGGCACGTATTATTAACGATTGCAACCTCACGCACTTCCGGAGGAAAACTGATATCGGAGGGCTGAAGGTAATCAATAGAAATCGTTCCTACCGAACGACACGACACCAACAGCAGCAACAAAAGAATATAACTGTAACTGTTCTTCATATTCACTATACTTGATACAGACAAAAGTACTATTTTATAAGGCAACGACAAGCTCAAAGCTAAAAAAAAGGATAGATATTGCATCAAAAACGACAAGACTCGATAGTCTCAAAAACATTCTTTTTTCATGATTTTTTCTTCCCCAAAAGCAATACTCATACACAAGCTGTTAGGTTCATCCAAAAAGTATCTTAAGATAAACCGCAAAGTATCCTAAGATAAATCGCGAAGTATCTTAAGATATTTGGCCAAGTATCTTAAGATACTTTTTCGGGACACTTAGGAAGAATAGATAGAATAAAAAGAGTCAGGTCTTGCGAAAACTTCGCTGACCTGACTCTTATAACTATAAAATCCGTTTTGGATTAATTACAAACCATTAAAGATTACGACCGTGGCAGTTCTTATATTTCTTACCGCTTCCACAAGGACAAGGGTCATTTCGTCCTACGGTGTGTTCAGCACGAATCGGTTCACGCTTTACCTCGCGTGTGTCGCGCTGTGCAGCTGCCTGCTGGTGCGGATCGCTCAAGTCGCGTTTCTCTTCTTGGTACTGCTGACGCGGACGTGCCGGCTCGGGTGCAGCTTCACGCACCTGCTCTGGTTCCTGTACAGGAATCTGTCCACGCATCAATACAGAGACTGTCTGATTATTGATTTTGTTCACCATCGCATCAAACAAGTTCACAGACTCCAATTTATAAATCAACAATGGGTCTTTCTGCTCGTAACTTGCATTCTGCACGGAATGTTTCAATTCATCCAATTCGCGAAGGTTTTCTTTCCAAGCCTCATCAATGGTATGCAGTAAGATTGCTTTTTCAAACGATTTCACAACCTCCTTACATTCCGTCTCATACGCTTTTTGCAAATTGCAAGAGATATTATAAACACGACGACCATCTGTAATAGGAATCATGATGTTCTGATACATCTGACCTTGTGTTTCATATACCTGCTTGATAACCGGATAAGCAATCTGTGCCATACGGTCAGTCTTGCGCTTGAAGTTTTCCATGGCCATGCTGAAGAGCTGATCTTCCATCTCTTCTTTCTTACCATTACGGAACTGGTCTTCATTGAACGGCAATTCCATAGCAAAGTTTTGAAGCACTTCCATTCGAGCTCCTTCGTAATCATTGTTTTCGATTGCATTGACACAACGATCCCAAATCATATTGACAATATCCATTCCGATACGTTCACCCATCAATGCATGACGACGTTTCGTGTAAATTACCACACGCTGTTTGTTCATTACGTCATCATATTCAAGCAAACGTTTACGAATACCAAAGTTGTTTTCTTCTACTTTCTTCTGTGCACGCTCGATAGCATTGGAAATCATCTTATGCTCAATCATCTCGCCTTCTTGGAATCCCATCTTATCCATCACGGTAGCGATACGGTCGGAAGAGAACAGACGCATCAGATTGTCTTCCAAAGAAACAAAGAATACAGAAGAGCCCGGGTCGCCCTGACGTCCGGCACGACCACGCAACTGACGGTCAACACGTCGGCTCTCGTGACGTTCTGTACCGATAATAGCCAAACCGCCTGCTGCTTTCACCTCCGGACTCAACTTGATATCGGTACCACGACCTGCCATGTTGGTGGCAATTGTCACAATACTACGCTGACCGGCCTGTGCTACGATATCGGCTTCTTTCTGGTGCAACTTCGCATTCAAAACATTATGTTCAATCTTACGCAAAGTAAGCATCTTGCTAAGCAACTCAGAGATTTCTACAGAAGTGGTACCCACCAAGACCGGACGGCCTTGTTCTACCATCTTCACGATTTCATCAATCACTGCATTGTATTTCTCACGCTTGGTCTTATACACACGGTCGTTCATGTCGACACGAGCAATCGGACGGTTGGTTGGGATTACAACAACATCCAATTTGTAGATATCCCAAAACTCACCAGCTTCTGTCTCCGCTGTACCGGTCATACCAGACAGTTTGTGATACATACGGAAATAGTTCTGCAAAGTGATGGTTGCAAAAGTCTGTGTAGCAGCTTCCACTTTTACACGTTCCTTAGCTTCGATAGCCTGATGAAGTCCGTCTGAGTAACGACGACCTTCCATAATACGTCCGGTCTGTTCATCTACAATCTTCACCTGACCATCCATTACCACATATTGGTCGTCCTTTTCAAACATCGTATAAGCTTTCAGGAGCTGGTTGATGGTATGCACACGTTCACTCTTGATAGCGTAATTGTTGAGCAATGCATCTTTCTTAGCCAGGCGTTCTTCATCGCTCAAACCAACCTCATTTTCCAAAGCTGAAAGTTCGGAAGTAATATCAGGCAATACGAAAAGTGTAGGGTCTTCTGCATTACCTGTAATCAAATCGATACCTTTATCGGTAAGATCAACACTATTCAGCTTTTCATCAATTACGAAATAAAGAGGTTCTACAGCTTCAGGCATACGCTTGTTGTTCTGCTCCATGTAGATTTCTTCGGTCTTCAGCATACCGGCCTTAATACCCGGTTCGCTTAGGAATTTGATAAGCGCCTTGTTCTTCGGCAATGCCTTGTGGCTTCTGTACAAAGAAAGGAACCCTTCTTCCTGTTCTGCTTTATCGTTCGAAGCAATCAAACGTTTGGCATCGGTCAAGAATTTTGTAGCCAAAGCCTTCTGAACAGCTACCAGGCGTTCCACTAACGGACGAAGTTGTTCAAACAGTTGGTCTTCACCTTTAGGTACCGGACCAGAAATAATCAACGGAGTACGCGCATCGTCAATCAAAACCGAGTCGACCTCATCGACAATCGCATAATTGTGCTGACGTTGTGACAAATCGTTCGGACTTCCTGCCATATTATCACGCAAATAGTCGAAACCGAACTCATTGTTTGTACCAAATGTAATATCTGCCAAATAAGCCTTTCGGCGTGATTCAGAAGAAGGCTGATGCTTATCAATACAATCTACGCTCAAACCATGGAACTGATAAAGTGGTCCCATCCACTCAGAGTCACGTTTTGACAAATAAT
>DYCT01000108.1 GCA_019417975.1 Bacteroides sp. | reverse complement strand
AAATAATAACTATTAATATTTAAAAACTTAAAAACTTAAAAACATGAAACATCTCTATTCTTTAAAGGTGATGCCGGCATGGATTATCATGCTGTTCGTGGCTATGGTTGCCATTCCTATTCAAGCAAAAGCACAGGCAACAATCGGTTTTCAAGAAGACTTCGACTATCCTTTAGGAAACCTATACGGACAGGGAGATTGGGTACACGACAATGCCAAGTATACTGCAAATCCTATCCAAGTGGTAGAAAAAGTCCTTTCTTATGAAGGATATAGCGACGGTGCAAACGGAAAGTGTGTGAAGCTGGGAAAAGAAAAAGTTTCAGAGAAACTGCAGAAACGTTTTGATAATTCCGAAAAAGGAACGCTTGCTGGCAATGTGTATTATTCTGCACTTATCAATATAGAAGAACAACCCACCGACAAGTGTTATCCTATAGCTCTGACAGCTCGTTCCGGTAGCTATGAGGTCTCTGAAGGTAGAAACGGTCTTGAACTTGGTCGTCTGTTTATAAACAAAGGCGATAATGCCGGTGAGGTTAAAGTAGGAATCGAACGTGGAGGTACGAGTGCCGTATATTCGGCTACACCGCTCAAACTCAATCAGACTTATCTTGTAGTAGTAAGATTTGAGGTGCAACCTGTATGTCATGATAATGTTTACCTTTATGTAAACCCCACCGATTTTAAGAAAGAACCATCGAAGGCAGATGCAGTTATCGATGGCATTAATTTTTCAGGTTCCGGATTGAAAGTAGATAAGGAACTCGGTTTGCAGGGATTTATTTTGCGCCAGTCATCAACGGGTACTGCAACGGCTCCTAATATGTATGTAGGGTCTGTACGTGTTTCCGCTACCTATGCCGGACTTTTTGGTAATGGTGGTGTGGATACTACTCCAAAGCTCAGTGTATCAAAGAAAACATTCATGCTGGGAGAAGCTTATACTGATAATCAATATGAAGAAACAATAATTGTGAAAGGTGAGAACCTGACGGGTGATGTCACAGTGGAACCATCATTGGCTGCTGTAACCGTTTCTCCTACAACACTTGCTGCAGCAGATGTAATGAGTGATGCCGGAGTTGAACTGAAGATAAAGGTGACTTTTACCGAGGGTGAACAGAATGCCACCATTATACTGAAGAGCGAGGGAGCGGAAGATATAACACTTAAGCTTTCGTGGACAGGAATTACGATTCCTAAGATAGCAACCGTCAAGGAACTCTACAGTAAAGATCCAGAGGGTGGAGAAGTTTATAAATATACAGGCGAAGCAATTATCAGTTTCGTTGATAGAGGTGGCGATTCACCGGTGTTTTATCTTCAGGACGAATCAGCTGCAATAAGTTTAAGTGATGTATGGGGAATACTTACCAAAACCGATTATAACGTTGGCGACAAAATTACCGGTACTATCCTCGGTGTACAGAGCGTTGCGGGTACAATAGGTGCTTTTGCCGCCGGTGCAGACCTCGGTGAAGTGGTTTCTACAGGTAATATTGTGGCTCCTGTTGAGGCTACTCTCACTCAGCTCAAGGAAGCTCCTGCTAATTACATTCAGAAGTTGGTGAAGGTGAAGAACCTGAAGTTTAAAGATGTGACCGAAGGTGCTAAGTTTGCCGAAGGCATGATGCAGCCGGTTGTTACCGATGGTGCAGAAGAGGCTAAGGTGCGCATTTTCAAGGGTACATCGCTCATCGGCAAGGATATCCCGACAGCTGATGTTACGCTTGTCGGACTCTTTACCTCAATGAAGGTCCTCCTTATCGGTCCGCGTGGCATTGAAGATATAACAGAACAGATGCCACAGGGCGAACCTTCAATCACTTTCACTCCGGAGAAGATTGAACAAACGGCCGGTGTGCTTGGTAAAACAGTAGAAGTGGCAACCATTCATGTATCGGCTAAGAACATGAAAGTAGCTACATTCTTAGAACTTGCCGGTAAGAATGCCGACCAATTCTCTCTATCACAATCGAAGATTGATAAGGGCTCAACGGAAACTGACATTGTAATCTCTTATACCCCGACAGAAGTCGCTGTACATAAAGCATATATCATGGTGAATTGTCCGAGCATCGAGTATTATGATAAGACGATACACTTCAGCGCATATGCCATTGACGAGCAAAATCCGCCGACAATAATTCTGAATCCGCAGACATTGCAAAAGTTCGAAGCAAAAGTGAACGAAGCAAGCGAACAGACTATAGAAGTGACAACGGCTAATATGCCCGACTATGCTTATGTGAAGGTGAAAGATGCCGGAAAGTTTGTCCTCAGCAACACGATGCTCATCCGCAATACGAAGAACACCGTGAAAGTGACATTCAAATCAACCACTGCAGGGACTTATGCTACATCGCTCATCTTCTCTGCTTTGGGTATGACGGATGTGGAATTACCTATTGAGGGTGTGGCTACCGGTGACATTCCGGAGGAAGAAAAAGAAGGTGTAGACTTTGTACTTAGCGAAGAAAATCCGCTGACACAGCTCAATGAGACATTCGATAATATTGTACGCAATAAGCCACTTGTCGTTGATGGTTGGACCAACTCTGCAATCAAGGGAACACGCGCTTGGTGGGGATTCTCGTTCCTCGACTATGACACCGAATCACCAAACGAGAAAGTAGCAAAGGTTACACCGTACGACTCGAAGATGGAACCCAACACCGGTACTCCTGTTGAGATGATACTTGTAACTCCACCGCTCGATTTCAAGAATGCTACTTCTAAGGTGTTCTCGTTTAAGGTACGTGGCGACTATTTGCAGGACAATCAAACAGACAAACTTGAACTGTGTTACATCGATCTTGCCGATGGTGAACCATACATCCAGCCAATGGCAGAATGCAGAATGCCTTGTACAAAGGATGAAAGCGGAAAGTGGTTCCCATATAATGTAGACCTCACCGGACAGCAGATTGCCGATGTATTCTTCATAGCATTCCGTTTCACCAGTACTCGCGGTATTGAGAATGCTGCAACTTACTATATCGATGATGTAACTTACGGACTTGGTGCCACAACAATCCAGACTGTGGTAATGGAAGAAAAGACTCACGTCATGATTTATGACCTTGCCGGAAATAAAGTAGTAGAGAAAGTTGAGGCTACAGCAGCCGAAGCAACGAGCGGACTTGCTCGCGGAATCTATATTGTGAAGACTATTTCCAATAACGGCATTCATACAAGCAAAGTGCAGATAAAGTAAAAATCTGTAGATAGTATTTAGAATAGCGATTTAAGCGGATTATGCAAATTGCATTATAAATGAGACATAATGCAATTTGTATAATCCGCTTTTTTGTTTGTAAGCTTTTGCTATCTTGCAGTAGCCGGTTTGTCAGATGTGTTTGGTAAAAAAAATGCGTCAATCCTTTTCATCTAATTGTTTTTTTGTACTTTTGCAATTATTTTATAAGAGAAAGAACAAAATTGCAAATAAATAGTATGAGTAAGAAGTTTGCTGAACATGCTCAATTCGACCTCTCTCAAATCAATAAAGAGGTCTTGAAGAAATGGGATGAAAACGATGTTTTCTCCAAAAGTATGACTGAACGAGAAGGATGCCCATCGTTTGTTTTTTACGAAGGGCCTCCTTCTGCTAATGGTATGCCGGGTATTCATCACGTGTTAGCACGTTCTATCAAGGATATTTTCTGCCGTTATAAAACCATGAAAGGCTTTCATGTGAAGCGTAAAGCCGGATGGGATACTCATGGATTGCCCGTAGAACTAGGCGTAGAAAAATCGTTAGGTATTACTAAAGAAGATATAGGCAAGACTATTTCGGTAGCTGAATACAATGCAGCTTGCCGGAAAGACGTAATGAAATATACGAAAGAGTGGACTGACCTGACTCATAAAATGGGATATTGGGTAGATTTAAACAACCCTTATATCACATATGATAATAAATACATCGAAACTCTTTGGTGGTTATTGAAACAGCTTTATGGTAAAAATCTTCTTTATAAAGGATACACCATTCAGCCGTATTCGCCTGCTGCCGGAACAGGATTGAGTTCACACGAGCTGAACCAGCCCGGTTGCTATCGCGATGTAAAAGATACAACTGTGGTGGCGCAATTTAAGATGGTAGATCCGAAGCCGGAAATGACCCAATGGGGTACTCCGTATTTTATTGCATGGACCACTACACCATGGACTCTTCCATCAAACACAGCATTGTGTGTAGGTCCGAAAATCGATTATGTAGCAGTACAGACCTATAATGGTTATACCGGTGAGAAGATGACTGTCGTATTGGCTAAACCATTACTTTATGCTCATTTCAATAAGAAAGCAGAAAACCTTGCTTTGGAAGATTATAAACCGGGCAATAAACTGATTCCGTTTAAAATCGTAGGCGAGTATAAAGGTGCCGATTTGGTAGGCATGAAATACGAGCAGTTGTTGCCTTGGGTGAAACCGGTAGAAGAGACAGAAGACGGTAATTGGAAAAATGCAGCCGACAAGGCATTTCGTGTTATCCCAGGTGATTATGTAACGACAGATGATGGTACTGGTATTGTACACATTGCGCCTACCTTTG
Organism: Bacteroides sp.; assembly: GCA_019417975.1. Lineage (GTDB taxonomy): Bacteria > Bacteroidota > Bacteroidia > Bacteroidales > Bacteroidaceae > DYCT01. The sequence goes on along the minus strand of DYCT01000108.1, from coordinate 2,326 downwards.
GTGCAGACGATGCTTTTGTAGCACGTGCAGCCGGTATCCCAGGCTTGTTTATGATTAACAAGAAAGGGGAGAAACGTCCCATGGTCGATCTTACAGGAAAATTCTATAACCTGGATGAATTGGATGATAACTTTGTGGGTAGCTGTGTAGATAGCACTGTCTACGAAGAATATCAAGGCCGTTGGGTGAAGAATGCATACGACCCACAGTTTACAGTTGATGGTAAGTATGATGAAAAAGCAGCACAAGCAGCTGAAAATTTGGATATCTACATCTGTTTAAAGATGAAGGCTGAAAACAAAGCCTTTAAGATAGAGAAACATGTGCATAACTATCCGCATTGTTGGCGTACAGACAAACCGGTACTTTATTATCCGCTTGATAGTTGGTTTATTCGCTCTACAGCTTGTAAGGATGAAATGATTCGTCTTAACAAAACCATTAATTGGAAGCCTGAATCGACAGGTACAGGACGTTTTGGCAAGTGGTTGGAAAATTTGAATGATTGGAACTTGAGCCGTTCACGCTATTGGGGTACACCACTTCCTATTTGGCGTAGTGAAGAAGGAGAAGAAAAATGCATTGGTTCGGTAGAAGAACTCTATGACGAAATGGAGAAAGCTGTAGCTGCCGGATTGATGAAATCCAATCCTTATAAAGATAGAGGTTTTGTTCCGGGTGACTATACAAAAGGAAATTACGATAAGATAGATTTGCATCGTCCGTATGTAGACGATATCGTACTTGTGAGTGAAACCGGGAAGGCCATGAAGCGTGAGACCGATTTGATTGACGTATGGTTTGATTCGGGTGCTATGCCGTATGCGCAGATTCACTATCCGTTTGAAAATAAAGATTTGCTTGATAGCCGTCAGGTATATCCGGCAGACTTCATTGCAGAAGGTGTAGACCAGACACGTGGCTGGTTCTTTACTTTGCATGCCATAGCAACGATGGTATTTGGAAATGTATCTTACAAAGCAGTTATCTCTAATGGATTGGTGTTGGATAAGAATGGAAACAAGATGTCAAAGCGCTTAGGAAATGCTGTCGACCCATTTGAAACCATCGAGAAATATGGTTCCGACCCATTGCGTTGGTATATGATTACAAATTCGGCTCCATGGGATAATTTGAAGTTTGATAAAGAGGGGGTAGAAGAAGTACGTCGTAAGTTCTTCGGTACTTTGTATAATACATATTCATTCTTTGCTCTGTATGCCAATGTTGATGGATTCTCTTATCAAGAATCAGATGTGCCGATGAATGAGCGTCCGGAAATTGACCGTTGGATTCTTTCAGTTCTTAATTCTCTGGTGAAGAATGTAGATGCATGTTACGAAGATTATGACCCGACACGTGCCGGACGTTTGATTTCTGATTTTGTCAATGATAACTTATCTAACTGGTATGTACGTTTGAATCGTAAACGTTTCTGGGGAGGCGGTTATACACAAGATAAACTTTCTGCATATCAGACTCTTTATACTTGCTTGGAAACAGTAGCCAAACTGATGGCGCCAATCGCTCCATTCTATTCGGATATGCTTTATCATGATCTCATCGAAGTGACAGGTCGCGATAATGTAGTGTCTATTCACTTAGCTAAATTCCCCGAATGTAACGAGCAATTGGTTGATACCGAGTTGGAAGCACGGATGAAGATGGCTCAGGATGTTACTTCTATGGTACTTGCTTTGCGTAGAAAAGTGAACATCAAAGTTCGTCAACCGCTACAGTGTATTATGATTCCGGTAGTTGATGAAGAACAGCAACGTCATATTGAAGCAGTGAAGGGCTTGATTATTAATGAAGTCAACGTTAAGGAAGTACGTTTTGTCAGTGGCGCTGCAGGCGTTTTGGTAAAACGTGTAAAATGTGATTTTAAGAAACTAGGACCGAAATTTGGTAAGCAAATGAAGGCTGTGGCAGCTGCTGTATCGGCTTTGTCACAAGAGGCTATCGCTGAATTGGAGAAGAACGGACAGTATGTTCTCAACTTGGATGGAGCAGAAGCTGTTATCGAAGCTGCGGATGTAGAAATCATTAGCGAGGATATTCCAGGATGGCTGGTTGCTAATGAAGGTCGTCTGACTGTAGCTCTTGAAGTGACAATTACAGAAGATTTGCGCCGTGAGGGTATTGCCCGAGAGTTGGTAAATCGTATTCAGAACATTCGTAAGAGCAGTGGATTTGAAATAACAGATAAAATTAAAATCATATTGTCTAAAAATCCACAGACCGATGATGCGGTAAATGAATATAAAGCCTATATTTGCAAGCAAGTTTTAGCAAATTCATTAGAATTGGCAGATGAGGTGGATGG
>DYCT01000107.1 GCA_019417975.1 Bacteroides sp. | reverse complement strand
ATGTTATGATTATTGACAAGCTGGAAAATTTGGATAAATATGTGGCGTTGAATCCATTGTTTGCTCAGGCTGTAGACTATTTGAAAAATACAGACTTGAATGCTGTGGAACCAGGCACAAAAGTGAATTTAAAGGAAAATGACTTACGTGTGAATTTCGCCCAGACAAAACCGAAGACGAAAGAACAAGCTCGCTTAGAAACTCACCGCGATTTCATTGACATTCAGATTCCATTGTCGGGAACAGAGGTGATGGGTTATACACCTGCTGCCGATTTGCCCGATGCAGAATACAATGCAGAGAAAGACATTACTTTCTACGAAGGTTTGGCAGAGAGCTATATCGATGTGAAACCGGGTATGTTTGCTATATTTTTCCCACAAGACGGTCACGCTCCGGGTGTTACAGAAACAGGAGTTCGTAAAGTGATAGTGAAAGTCTTGGCATAATTTAAATTTATAATCTGATATGGAAAAGATGCTTACCATTATAAAAAATGACCCTTGGTTGGAACCCTATAAGGATGCTATCGAGGGTAGACATCAACATGCGATTGACAAGGAACAGGAGTTGACCAACAAGGGTAAAATCACATTGTCGGATTTTGCTTCGGGTTATCTCTATTATGGACTGCATCGTACAGACAAGGGATGGACGTTTCGCGAATGGGCACCCAATGCTACACATATTTATTTAGTAGGTGATTTCAGTCAATGGGAAGAAAGTGAAAAATATGCCTTGAAACAGCTGAAGAACGGTGATTGGGAATTGAAGTTGAAAGAAACTGATTTACATCACGGTGATTTGTACAAACTGCATGTCTATTGGGAAGGTGGACAAGGGGAACGAATTCCGGCATGGGCTACACGAGTCGTACAGGATGAGCAGACAAAGATATTCAGTGCGCAGGTTTGGAGTCCGGAGAAACCATATAAATTTAAGAAGAAGACATTTAAGCCGAATACCAGTCCGCTGTTGATTTATGAATGTCACATCGGTATGGGACAACAGGAAGAAAAAGTAGGCACATATAACGAATTCCGAGAAAACGTATTGCCGAGGATAGTTAAGGATGGATACAATTGTATTCAAATCATGGCTATTCAAGAACATCCTTATTATGGTAGTTTTGGTTATCATGTATCAAGCTTCTTTGCCCCTTCATCGCGTTTCGGTACACCCGAAGAGTTGAAAGCGTTGATTGATGAGGCACACCGCTTGGGCTTGGCAGTGATTATGGATATTGTACATTCGCATGCTGTAAAGAACGAAGTGGAAGGTCTGGGTAACTTTGCCGGCGATCCGAATCAGTATTTCTATCCGGGCGAACGTCATGAACATCCGGCTTGGGATTCATTGTGCTTTGACTATGGCAAAACTCAAGTGGTGCACTTCTTGCTCTCCAACTGTAAGTATTGGATGGAAGAATTCCATTTCGACGGATTCCGTTTTGACGGTGTCACATCAATGCTTTATTATAGCCATGGATTGGGAGAAGCTTTCTGCAATTATGGTGATTATTTCAACGGACATCAAGATGACAATGCTATCTGTTACTTGACATTGGCCAACAAGATGATTCATGAAGTGAACCCAAAGGCTATCACAATTGCCGAAGAGGTGTCTGGTATGCCGGGATTGGCTGCTAAGATAGAAGATGGCGGATATGGATTCGATTATCGTATGGCGATGAATATTCCAGATTATTGGATTAAGACAATCAAGGAAAAAGTAGATGAAGATTGGAAGCCATCAAGCATATTCTGGGAGGTAACCAATCGTCGGAAGGATGAAAAAACAATATCATATGCTGAAAGTCACGACCAGGCATTGGTAGGTGATAAGACAATTATTTTCCGTTTGATTGATGCTGATATGTATTGGCACATGCAGAAGGGAGATGAAAATTATACCGTACATCGCGGAATGGCTTTACATAAGATGATTCGTTTGGTAACGGCTTCGACCATCAATGGAGGTTATTTGAACTTCATGGGTAATGAGTTTGGGCATCCTGAATGGATTGACTTTCCGCGCGAAGGTAACGGATGGTCGCATAAGTATGCACGTCGTCAATGGGATTTGGTAGACAATAAAAACTTGGTTTATCATTACTTGGGCGATTTTGATGCTGCAATGATTAATGTCATCAAGAGCATGAAGGGGTTTGAGAAGACCGATGTCGTAGAAGTATGGCACAATGATGGCGACCAAATATTGGCTTATAAACGCAAGGATTTGGTATTCGTCTTCAATTTTAATCCGGTAAAATCGTTTGCCGACTATGGCTTCTTGGTAACTCCGGGTGCTTATGAAGTGGTGTTGAATACAGACGCCAAAGAGTTTGGCGGTAATGGTTTTGCGGACGATACAGTGATTCATTTCACCATGCCGGATTCTCTTTACAAGAAAGAGAAGAAAGAATGGCTTAAGCTGTATATACCTGCCCGTTCGGCCGTAGTGTTGCGTCGCAGAAAATAATATTTCTTTTTTTAGTAGAAGCTCCGGCTTGCCTTTGTAGTGGCAGTCGGAGTTTTTTTTGAATAAAGTAGTTTGAAACAATCGTCTTCTGTTTTGATACGATTCGATTGCTTTTATGCCACTATTTACTCTTTTTATCGTGAGGGAGCAAACCGTCTTCTTTCCTTCTTTCAATTCTATTTTGTCTTAAGTTTTGCCGGATAACAATAATTCTGATTAAGTCAGCTTTTTTCAGTTCAAGACATTGTCTACATTGTTGTTTAATGGTATCTTTGCGAAATAGTATCATGTATTATTTAAAATCAAACTTAGTTGTTTAATTATGTTTTCAAAAGAAACCTATATTGAGCGCCGTAAAGAACTTAAAAGCAATATGAAGTCAGGGGTGCTCCTTTTTCTCGGTAATGATGAATGCGGAATGAACTATCGAGACAATACGTAACATTTCCGTCAGGACTCTACGTTTTTATATTTCTTCGGATTGCAGTATAGTGGATTGGCTGCTATTATTGATATTGATGAAGATAAGGAAATTATATTTGGTGATGAACTTACCACAGACGATATTGTGTGGATGGGTATACAGCCAACATTAAAGGAAAAGGCTGCAATGGCAGGGGTCACAGATACAAGACCTTCGAAAGAGTTCTACGATTATGTAGGCACTGTTGTAAAACAGGGACGAACCGTTCATTATTTACCTCCATATCGTGCCGAACATCAGATAAAGTATTCAGCTATTTCCGGAATGCAATCGATACTTCCATCAGAGCTTTTTATACAATCGTTGGTTAAGCAAAGAAGCTATAAGTCGGCCGAAGAAATCGAAGAAATAGAGCGTGCATGCGATGTTACTACCGACATGCATTTGGCTGCATATAGATCTTTGCAGATAGGAATGAAAGAATATGAAGTAGCATCGATTATTGAAGCTGTAGCCAAGTCGGCCGGATGCAATTTGTCATTCCCTACGATAGCGACAGTAAAAGGTCAGACACTTCATAATCACTATTATGGCAACACCGTGAAAGAAGGGGATATGCTGCTTCTTGATGCAGGTGCAGAAACAAGTATGGGCTATGCCGGTGATATGTCATCGACAATATGTGCCGGTAAGAAATTCACAAGCAGACAAAAAGATATTTATGATATTCAGGTTGCATCGCATATGGCAGCTGTAAATGCCTTAAAGCCCGGAGTTCCGTTTGAAGATGTATACGATTTGTCTTGCCGTACCATCTGTGAAGGGCTGAAAAGTCTCGGCTTGATGCGAGGCAATGTCTACGATGCGGTAAAAGAGGGTGCACATGCAATGTTCTTCCCATGTGGACTTGGACATATGATGGGATTGGATGTACATGATATGGAAAATTATGGAGAGAAATGGGTAGGATATGATGGTAGAGAAAAGAGCAAACAGTTTGGAAGGAAATCTCTTCGTCTTGCCCGTCCTCTTGAACCGGGATTTGTATTGACAATAGAGCCGGGAATATACTTCATTCCTGAACTTATGGATCTTTGGAGAGCAGAAAAACGTTTTGAAGACTTTATCAATTACGATAAGTTGGAAAGCTACAGAGATTTTACCGGATTGAGAAATGAAGAGGACTATTTGATAACAACCAATGGCTATCGTCGATTGGGTAAGAAAAAACCGATAACGATAGAAGAAGTGGAGGCAATGAGATGAGCACAGATAAAAGATCCATTATATACGCACTCATAGCTGTGTTGAGCTGGTCTACAGTAGCAACAGCCTTTAAGATGGCCTTGAAACATCTCACTCATTATGAGCTGCTTCTGATATCCGGCTTTACCTCTTTGATTATATTTGCAATCTTAATTACCATACAGAAGAAATGGCATTTAGTATTGCATATGGATAAGAAGCAGTGGAGATATTTGGCCTGTTTGGGCTTGTTGAATCCATTTGCCTATTATCTTGTTCTTTTCAAAGCATATGATTTGCTTCCGGCCCAAATAGCCCAGCCCATCAACTATGCATGGCCTATCGTGCTACTTATCATGCTCGCTGTGTTTTGTCACAGACCAATACCGTCCAACAAATATTTAGGCATGTTTGTCTCTTTGGCCGGAGTAGCCGTAATATCTTTGGGAGGCGGTATGGGTGATATGAATTTATCATTAGTCGGCCTTTTGTTGGCTGCTTTGAGTGCAGTGTTATGGGCTGCTTACTGGATGGCAAACAATCTGTCGAAGATTGAGACCGACAGCAGTGTGGCATTGTTCACAACATTTCTTTTTGGCTGTATTTATCTTTTGATAGGAACTGCTTTTGTCGAGATACATCCTGCTAATATGATGGACGGTCTTTTAGCCGGTATGTATGTAGGTGGCTTTGAAATGGGTATACCATTTATCTTCTTCGGACTGGCAATTAAAAAGACTTCAAATCCGGCGCTTGTAAACCAATTATGTTATCTTTCGCCTTTCCTCTCATTGTTCTTTATTGCAGTGATTTTGGGTGAGTCTATTTCTATAAGTACATACATTGGTCTTGTGATGATTGTAGCCGGACTTGTTTATAATCAATATTTTACCAAATAATAGTTAGAATCATGAAAAACAATATTTTATTAGCTATTTCTTTGCTGTTCATTTCTGTCAATGCAATGTCTCAGCATATACCTACTCTTGACGAAGTGGTTTATGGCGGGCTCATAAGAATACAGGGCAGCGCATACGTAAATTGGCTTGCAGACGGAAAACACTATTCAAAGAAAGAAAAAAGTGCCACCGGTGGGTATGATATTGTGTCGTATAGTGTAGGCGAGGGAGAGCGTAAAGTGATTATACCGGCTTCTATGCTTGTAAATCCTGAAACAGGAGATACATTGTCGGTAAGAGATTTTACGTTCGATTCTTCAGATACAAAAGTTCTTATCTATACAAATACCCGAAAGGTCTGGAGATACGATACGCGAGGAGACTATTGGGTGTTGAATATTAAAACAGGCGATTTGTTTCAGTTGGGGAAAGAGCAACCAGAAAGCAGCCTTATGTTTGCTAAGTTTTCGCCCGATGGTACTAAAGTGGCTTATGTGAGCAAGAACAATATTTTTGTTGAAGACCTTGCTAGCAGACAGGTAAAGCAAATCACAACCGATGGCAGTGATATAATAGTAAATGGAACATTCGACTGGGTATACGAGGAGGAATTCCGTTGCCGTGACGGATTCAGATGGAGTCCGGACAGTAAGTACATTGCTTATTGGCAAAGTGATACTTCCGGCACAGGATGGTTTGATATAATAAACAATGTCGATTCTATCTATCCTAAGATTTCCCGATTCCCTTATCCTAAAGCAGGAACTACCAATTCGGCAGTAAAGGTGGGTTATGTGTCTGCTGATGGTGGAGAAACTCAATGGATTAATATTCCGGGTGATCGGAGACAAAACTATATCATGAGAATGGATTTTATCCCGAATAGCAGAGACCTTTTCATTCAGCAGATGAACAGACCGCAGAATACCAATAAGGTATGGATAGCAACAATCGGAAACAGCGAACCGGTGAATATCCTTACAGAGAAAGATGTGGCATGGGTTGAAACCAACGACGATGTCACATGGCTGAAGGATAACAAATACTTTACCTGGATGAGTGAGCGAAGCGGATGGAGACACATGTATATCATAAGCCGTGATGGTAAAGAAGTTCGACCGGTGACTAAAGGCGATTTCGACTTTATATCATTATCCGGAATGGATAAGGCTAAAGGCTTGGTGTATTTTATTGCTTCGCCTGCAAATTATACGCAGAGATATCTGTATTCTGCAAAATTGTTTGGTAATGGTGATGTTAAACAGTTGAGTCCGGCCGACGAAACAGGACAACATTCATATAACATTTCTCCATCCGGAAAATTTGCAGTTCATACGTTTAGCAATTCTGTTACCCCTCCTGTGATAGAGATGGTATCATTGCCCTCACACAAGACTATTTCTGTCGTTGCCGATAATAAGGCTGCATCAGAAGCCTATAAAAATCTCAAACTGCGTCCGAAAGAATTTGTGAAAGCTTCATCCGGAGAGCTTGAACTTGATGCCTGGATGATAAAGCCGGTAGATTTCGACCCTGCCAAAAAATATCCTGTAATCATAGATGTCTATGGCGAGCCGGCCAATTCGACTGTTCAAGATGTGTGGGGCGGTGGTGATTTGTGGCATCAGTATTTGGCCAATTTAGGATACATTGTTGTAAGTATTGAAAATCGTGGTGCAGCAGCTCCGCGAGGAAGAGAGTGGAGAAAATGTATATACGGTGAAGTCGGCACATTTGCTTCTCAGGACCAAGCCAGAGGAATAAAAAGCCTTGCTGAAAAATATCCTTTCATCGATTTGTCCAGAGTCGGAATTACAGGCTGGAGCGGTGGTGGAAGTCAGACCTTGAAC
>DYCT01000106.1:3538-6942 GCA_019417975.1 Bacteroides sp. | reverse complement strand
AATTTATACATATCATACAAGAGGAAGATAGTTTTCCTGACCAATATTTTTTCGATGTACGTTCTTCCCTAAAACGAATCAGAGTGGAAGGACTCTATCTGGACGAACAGGAACTATTCGACTTGCGACGTTCGTTGGAAACCATCCGCGACATTGTTCGTTTTCTGGACGGACATAATAACGAAGAGGAAAGCTGCCCCTATCCCAACCTGAAGAAATTGGCTGGCGACATTGCCATCTTCCCTCAACTAATCAGTCGCATCAACGCTTTGCTCAGTCCTTATGGGAAAATCAAAGACAATGCCTCGAATGAGCTCTTGCACATCCGACGCGAATTGGCCTCAACGGCCAGTGGCATTTCACGCAGTTTAAATGCTATCTTGCGCAATGCACAGACCGAAGGATATGTAGATAAAGATGTAACCCCTACCCTGCGCGATGGGCGTCTGGTTATCCCTGTGGCTCCGGCCTTAAAACGCAAAATCAGAGGCATCGTCCATGACGAATCGGCCAGTGGTAAAACTGTATTTATCGAACCGGCTGAGGTGGTAGAAGCTAACAACCGTATCCGAGAGTTGGAAGGTGAAGAGCGTAGAGAAATCATCCGCATTCTGATTGAATTTTCCAACATTCTTCGCCCTGCCGTGCCCGACATCCTACAGTCGTACGAGTTTTTAGCTGAAATCGACTTTATCCGTGCCAAAGCTTATTTTGCCTTACAAACACATGCATTGAAGCCTGCTGTAGAAAACAAGCAGCTGATAGATTGGACTATGGCTATACACCCGCTTCTACAAATGTCGCTTGAGAAACATGGCAAAAAAGTGGTTCCTCTTGATATAGAACTGACGACCAAACAGCGTATCCTCATCATATCCGGTCCTAATGCCGGTGGAAAATCAGTCTGCCTGAAGACTGTAGGATTACTACAATATATGCTACAATGCGGACTGCTCATTCCACTGCACGAACGGAGTCATGCCGGCATTTTCAGCAGCATCTTTATCGATATTGGCGATGAGCAATCCATTGAAGACGACCTCAGTACATACTCTTCACACCTCACCAACATGAAAATCATGATGAAGCAATGCAACGAACGAAGTATTATTCTCATCGATGAGTTTGGTGGAGGGACTGAACCTCAGATAGGTGGTGCCATTGCCGAAGCGGTACTGAAACGTTTCAACGAGAAAAAAGCTTTTGGTGTTATCACGACTCACTATCAGAATCTAAAGCACTTTGCCGAAGATCACGAAGGAGTGGTAAACGGGGCTATGCTTTATGACAGACACTTGATGCAAGCTCTTTTCCAACTACAAATAGGCAATCCGGGCAGTTCGTTTGCTGTAGAAATTGCACGGAAAATCGGATTACCCGAAGACGTGATAGCCGATGCATCGGCTATCGTGGGCAGTGAATATATCAATGCGGATAAATATCTGCAAGACATCGTACGAGATAAACGTTACTGGGAAAGCAAGCGACAGAACATCCGCCAACGCGAGAAACAGATGGAGGAAATCATTGCCAAATACGAGACAGAAATCCAAAGTCTGGAAAAGCAACGCAAGGAAATCATCCGAAAGGCGAAAGAAGATGCAGAACACTTACTGCAAGAATCGAACGCCAAGATAGAAAACACCATCCGTACCATCAAAGAAGCGCAGGCAGAAAAAGAACGCACCCGACAGGCTCGTTTGGAATTATCGGACTTCCGGCAATCCATCGAGGATTTAGAGCAAAAGAGTTTGGAAGAAAAAATTGCTCGCAAGATGGAGAAGCTAAAGGAGAAACAAAACCGAAAGAAAGAACGAAAAGAGAAAATTCAGCCTACAGGGACACCCACTGCACAACCGGAAAAGCCGAAGGTATTACCTATTGAAGTGGGTTGCCATGTAAAGATGAAGGGACAAACAGGCATCGGTCAAGTGCTGGACGTCAATGGAAAAAATGCCACTGTAGCTTTCGGCATGATTAAGACAACTGTGAAGACAGACCGTCTGGAACGAATCGAGGAGAACGACCTGCCCAAGCAGCCGGCAAGCAAAACCAGTTTTGTCAGCTCTCAGACACAGGACAATGTATACGAAAAAAAACTGAACTTCAAACAAGATATCGACATACGCGGCATGAGGGGTGATGAAGCCATACAAGCAGTCACCTACTTCATCGACGACGCCATTCTGCTCGGTGTATCGCGTGTTCGCATCCTCCACGGTACAGGAACAGGTATCTTACGCACGCTGATACGCGACTATCTGAGCACTGTACCCGGTGTAAGCAACTTCCAAGACGAACATGTACAGTTTGGAGGGGCTGGCATCACTGTAGTAGATTTAGCATAACATCAATAGTTCATTCTTAAAACCAATCTATATGAAAACAATTCGAGAAATATACCGTATAGGAAACGGCCCATCAAGTAGCCATACAATGGGACCTAAAAAAGCAGCAGAGCTATTCCTTGCTCGTCATCTCGACGCGAAACGTTTCAAAGTGACTCTCTATGGAAGCCTTGCCGCTACCGGTAAAGGTCACTTGACCGACGTAGCTATCGAAAACGTGCTGAAGCTTCATGCGCCTATCGAAATAATCTGGCAACCTAAAATTTTCCTTCCATTCCACCCTAACGGAATGAAATTTGAAGCCTATGGCGAGAACGACCAAGTACAGGAAAGCTGGACTGTGTATAGTGTGGGAGGTGGAGCCTTGTCGGAAGAAGGCCATGAAATAGAAGAAAAGCCATTGGAAGACATCTACGAGATGAATACCATGAGCGAAATATTGCAATGGTGCGAAAAGACAGGCAAAAATTATTGGGAGTATGTAAAAGAGTGTGAGGACGAAGATTGTTGGGATTACTTAGGCGAGGTATGGAAGACCATGAAAGCTGCCATCGAGCGAGGATTAGAACAAGAAGGTGTACTGCCCGGTCCACTAAACCTCCGCAGAAAAGCAGCTGCATATTACATCAAGGCTACAGGTTACAGAAACTCATTGCAATCGCGCGGATTGGTATTCTCGTATGCGCTGGCTGTAAGTGAAGAGAATGCATCGGGTGGCCTCATCGTAACCGCTCCTACCTGTGGCTCTTGCGGTGTAGTACCAGCTGTACTTTACCACTTGCAAAAAGGACGTGGTTTTAGCGATACACGCATCATGCGTGCTTTGGCTACAGCAGGACTTATCGGTAATATCGTAAAGACCAATGCGTCTATCTCCGGTGCAGAGGTAGGATGTCAAGGTGAAGTAGGTGTGGCTTGCGCCATGGCTTCAGCAGCCTCCAACCAACTCTTTGGCGGTAGCCCTGCCCAGATTGAATATTCTGCGGAAATGGGACTGGAGCATCACTTGGGTATGACTTGCGACCCGGTATGCGGATTGGTACAGATACCTTGTAT
>DYCT01000106.1:0-3484 GCA_019417975.1 Bacteroides sp. | reverse complement strand
GCTCGTGCTCTCGATGCTAATCTTTATTCTTCCTTTACCGACGGAATCCACCGGGTGTCGTTCGATAAGGTAATCCAAGTAATGAAACAGACCGGACACGACTTGCCTTCGCTCTACAAAGAAACCGGTGAAGGTGGTTTGGCTAAAGACTACACACAGATGAAAAAATAAAGTACGGACTCTTGCCGACATGATACAAAAATCCCCATCTGCTTTCTCTTGAATTACAGATGGGGATATTTTTTATTTCACTGTCTGAGAGAATCCGGCCAAATTATAGCAAACCGGTACTGTACTGTTACCTACACGATAAATACCGAATTTAAAATAATAACCATCATCATCATTACGTCCTATCAGAATGTCTTTATTATCAACAAGATGTTTGTTTATATCTTTGCCATCCTTGTCTGCATACATCATCACGACATCCAGCTTACCCGGTTTCTTAACCGACTCTGCTTTACCGCCATACACAGTCCAATCAACAGCAATCTGGAATGTAATCCAGCAATCTTTCGGGAACTCTTCGAACGGCATTTTATAAGCAATAGTAGAAGCTTTATACTGAGAAGTAAGCGGTTTCATCACTTCTGCCTTTGCCGGATTGGCATTGCAGCGGTCATCTTTATCAGAAAGCCATCTACGGTCTGAATTGGCCTTTATATAGAAATAGCCATTGCTAAATCCGAAAGCTAAAGGAGGATAACCACCCTGCTCTACCAACCATCCATTGCGTTTGCCTGCTTTATAGACCGGATTACCTTTCTTGTCTACTAAAGGATTTCCATCTTTATCCAGCTTCTGCAACTTCTCATGACCAATATTTTTCTTGAAAATGGTCTGCTTGTCCAATTCCACAAACTCTTCGATTGTCAATTGCTTCACAACACCTTCCGGAGTCTGAACCAAAGTTCGGCTCGGCATTCCATGCCATTGAGCAAAAATAGTAGACACCTCGCTGTCTAAAGAAGAAGGTATATAGACAGAGAAGGTATAGGCGCAAGAAGACCCTTGCGGACAAATGCCCTTACCATAATGATAAACAGTCTTGGTAATCTGAGCATTTTGATAAGTCTTAGCCGGTTCTCCCGAGAAGTCGGCATCGGTAGCATAACAATAAGAAAACTCTGCACGACCTTTTGTCTCCCCTTTAGCATAACCGGAAAGGGTATTATCTTCTTGCTTCAACTCAAAACGGTATGAAGGCTTTCCTTCAAAAAGACGTGTATAATCATACTGAATAGCATGTGGCTTATTGGTTCCTACTGCTACCCAACATCCATCAATTATCTGTTTTACCAAAGCACTATCAGCTTGTACATTTACTCGTCCGCGAATAGGCACTAACGTTTTCTCTTGTGCGTTTGTCTGAACGGTAAACAATGCCAGACAAGCAGCAACAAACATCATTTTCTTATTCATCTTCATTTTATTTATTATATTATTATCCATTTTTTAAGGTAACGGCAATTTAGGACGACGACCTTGATTTAATTTCAATCCGATTTCATAAGCCTCAGGTCCATGAAGCAAATTAATATCCAGTTCACCCAAATTCACCAGAATGCCACGTGCCATCAAACCAGCATCTTCATTCTGCTTACGAGGCAACTGTTCGGCTGCTTCTTTCAGCTCCGGCAAACAAGCGGCTATATTCTGACGCATCGATGGGTCTAAAGAAAGACATTCCAATGCAGAGAAATAAACTTTGCGCCAAGCATCGCCACCTGCTGTAGCCAACACACGAATCGCCTCTTCCGAATGACCTAAATAAGCACAAGCATAAGCAGCCTCAGCAGCAACATATGGGTCAGCATCGTGCATCAGTTTCAGCAATGCTTCGGGACAAGTAAACAAGTGTCCGCTGACAGCCAACTGTGCAAGTCCTACAACAGCCCAATAACGCATCTCTGCCCGTTCAGAAGAAAGGTAAGAACAAAACAGTGGATAATCAGAGCCTTGTGCCATACCGGCTTTTTCCACTAATGTATAGAATGACTCCAACGGATATTTCTCACGTCTTACCTTATTATATAATACACTTTCATGTCGCAATGAAGGAAGGAAAAATCCTAAATCAACAGTCGAACGGATATGGTCGCTCATTGCAGCACGGAAACGTTGCAATACTTCAGTATACTCAGCTTTATCTGCCAAGTTGTTCAATTCGAATATATCATTTTCCAAATCGAACAACAGCTCTACCGCATGATATTCAAAAGGCTGATTCCAAACAGAGTTTGTATTATGTCCGCCAAGCACTAAACGATCCCAAGCTTTATTGGACGGCATTCCCCACTGATAATAGTTTCGCATCGCAAACATGCGATAAGGGACATAACTGCGAATGTATTTATAACGTCTGTCCATGGCAGCACGTACCGGCATGTAATGATGCAATTGATTTGCTCCAAAAGCAAACTGCATCTGTGTATCTTCGGTCGAAGCATATTTGCCCAACAAAGCCTTTCCATGCATGTGTTTAGGAGGCTTCACACCGGCCAAACTCAACACGGTAGGTCCTAAATCGGTAAAATTCACCAGCGAAGAATCTTTTACACCTTCTTTATTATCTATCAGATGACGCCACTTCGGCGGGAAATAAACAACCATGGGAACTCTCAGTCCGGTTTCATACAAGTATCCTTTACCACGTGGCAAACAACCTCCATGATCACTAAACACAAAGATAATGGTATTATCATCCAAACCGCTTTCTTTCAAATCTTTCAAGAAATATCCTACCCATGTATCCACATCTTGAGCAGCCTCCAAGTGTCCGGCATAATCGGAACGAACCTCAGGCAAATCGGGCACATAAGAAGGCAATTCTAATTGTGCAGGTCGGATTCCTTCAAGTGTATAATCACGTCGTCCATCGGTATGAAACGTACGTACACGCCCCATGTGTGAAGTCATTGTATTGTACACAGCAAAGAAAGGCTGTCCTTCGGCTCTATTCTTGCTATGATAAGAAGCCTTTTTATTACACTCATCCCAACAGCTTTTATTATCAACCTTAGAGTTATAATGTGTCTTGCTGTTGTTTGTACAATAATAACCGGCATCACGCAACCACTGAGGAAAATAAATTCCTTCGGGGGTAGGACATGCCACCGGGTGAAGGTCCATACCATAGGTGGTAGCATAGCAACCGGTAATCAAAGACGAACGTGCCGGTGAACTTTGAGGTGCCACAGACCAAGCATTCATATATTGCAAACCATGAGCTGCCAGACTATCAACATTAGGAGTATGTATCTGTTTGTTTCCATAACAACCAAACTCATACCAACTGGTATCTTCAAATGTCAGCCAAAGAATATTCGGTCGCTCATCAGCTTTTGGTGCAGCACAAGCAAGCGAACCCGTCAAGAGTGAGGCCAGAGAAAGGCCTGTTTTACTATTTAAAAATTTCATAATAATGATTTTAATGATGTCGCTAAATTACCAAAAGCAGCCCGAAGGCTGCCTTTTGATT
>DYCT01000105.1 GCA_019417975.1 Bacteroides sp. | reverse complement strand
ATACCAATGAAGTCGGATTATTCTGCACATTTCCCCATACCGGTTCATCCAAATCCTTATTAGGGAAACGAGACTGATTTTGGATATGCAATGCATTGAGCACATAACGAGATTCATTAATATCCCCTGCTTTCACTGTAGGGATAAGCACAGAATTGGTATCAACTGCACTATCCAAATTTCTTTTCAAATTCTTAGCATAAACACGCTCAGCAATTCTGCTGAACACCTGAGCAGGCCAGCCACTCGAAGCCGGATAACCAGACTTCTGAATAGCAACCATACAACTATATTTTGGTGCATCGGCTGGAAAATAGCCCACAAAACTCAATAAATAATGAGTTATCCCCGCTTTATAGCCCCCAGCTCCTTGTGACACTTGCGCCGTACCCGTTTTCCCTGCCACAAGAAATTGTTTAGAGCCTGCTTTTTTTGCCAAACCTTTGCTAACAACAGCCTCCAACATGGTTCTAATAGTCTCCAATGTTTTAGGAGAACAAATTGCCGGGTTAATTACATCCACTGGATATTCTTTTACAACCTCACCATCTTTCAATGCCTGAGTCACCAAACGCGGACGCACCATTACTCCGTCATTGGCTATTGCATTATAGAATGTAAGCACATTCATCGGAGGAATTTGGGTTTCATACCCGATAGACATCCATGCCAATGCTGTTTTAGACCAGTTATCTCGATTCGGACGACGAATATATGGCTTACCTTCTCCCGGCAACGGCAAATGCAAAGGTTGATTTAAGCCTAAACGATAAATACCATCCACAAACTTCTCCGGATGATCATGATAATATTTATCTATCAGATACGAGACTCCTATGTTGGATGAGTACATCAATATTTCCTCTAAATTCAGATATCCATAACCTTTACCATTTCTCCAATTATGGTCTCTCATATCCCTCCCATACATCTTCATCACTCCATTTCCGGTATCTACCCCATCACTCGGTTTGATATATCCATCTTCCAATCCCACCATCAGAGAAGCGGTTTTAAACACAGAACCGGGTTCCATCATATCAGAAATTGCATTATTCTTTACTTCACGATAGACACCATTTCCACAATCTGTCATATTCACAATGGCTTTTACATCCCCAGTTTTTACTTCCATAAGAAGAGCTACACCCACTTTGCCATTCATCTCCTTAAGCATATCCACCAAGGCCTTTTCTGCAATATCTTGCATACCGACATCTATTGTCGTCACAATATCGCATCCATCAACCGGAGGCAAATCGACAATGCTCAAGAACTTATTCATCACTTTCTGACGATGTGTTATACCATTCTGACCTTTCAGAATACTATCAAATCCAAGTTCCAATCCATTTACAGCCGAATCTTTTGCTGCAAACACACGACCAAGCGTACGAGAAGCCAACGAACCAAACGGTTGTTTGCGCTGATTGAATGCCTGTTCATGAAAACCGCCTTTGTATTTATTCAAATTAAACACAGGCAGTTTTTTAGCTTGCTTATACTGAATATAAGAAATACGCTTCGGATAAAGCAGATAATTACGACTTTCTATTTTTCGCCCTTTCTTGATATGACGCTTAAATTCTGCGACACTCTTATCAGGAAAAATTTCATGCAATCCACGAGAAATAGAGTCAAGATTGGCCAACAGCATCGAATCTCTGAACGCCTGTTCTTTCACCCTTTTCTTCTTTTGAACTTCTGTCTCTCCCTTAGGCTTAGCCACCATAAAGTCCATATAAATCTGGTATTCAGGCAAACTACTAGCCATCAGCTTCCCATCAGCAGAAATAATATTTCCTCTATTAGGCTTTACAATTACATTTTCAAGTTTATAACGGTCTGCTACTTCTTTCCAGAAATTACGTTCTGCAAACATCACAAACCCTGCTTTCAGAATAATTGCGCCTCCCATCAACGACATCAGCAACGTGATAAACGAGTAGCGCCTCATCATTTTTTTCTTTTTTGGCATCATAATCGTTATTTTTTTATCACATAGGGTGGAGTTGTAGATGTTTGCAATTCACTTTCACGCTTGGATATATATTCCTCAATACGCGACTGCCGACTTTTTTCCATCAATTCGGACGAACGAGTCAACGCGCCATATTTAATTTCGGTCAAATTTTCCTTCAGTTTAGAAATCTGAATCAGCTCTAGTTCACAGGAATAACGATTACTGATATAAAGAAAAGTCAAAATAACAACCAAAACCAATAGCTTAGTCTGGCGTTTTAAGAAATCAGTTATAAGCACATCTCCAAAAAAGATGTTACGAAACGACCACTCCACCGCCTTGTGTTGGCTTTGCTGTCCACCGACTTCTTGTCCTTTCTGTTCTTCTATCTGTTCCTTCATATTCTTCTCACACTCCTTTTTTCTCTGCAATTCGCAACTTTGCACTTCTTGAACGCGAATTTATTTCGATTTCATCATTTCCCGGTACAATCACTTTATTATTTACCAAGCGGAATGGCGACTTCAAATTGCCAAAAAAATCTTTTTCTTCTTTTCCCTCTACATTACCGGTCTTCATCAGATTCTTCACAATTCGGTCTTCCAACGAATGATAGGTAATAACAACCAAACGCCCACCCGGCTTCAACACTGCTGTAGCAGCCATCAGCATTTCTTTCAAAGCTTCCATTTCATGATTTACCTCAATACGCAAAGCCTGAAACACTTTGGCCAGTTCTTTCTTCTCTCGTTCTCGTCCGAACAACGGTTTAACAATCTCCAAAAACTCTGAGATTGTTTTTATCTCCCCAACAGCACGAGCCTTTACCAACAAAGAAGCCAGTTTACGGGCATTTTTCAATTCACCATATAGATAAAACACATTTGCGAGCCGTTCTTCATCATATTGATTTACGACATCGGCCGCAGTCATCCCGGCTCGTTTATTCATACGCATATCCAACGCTCCATCAAAACGGAAAGAGAATCCACGCTCAGCATCATCAAAATGATGCGATGAAACCCCTAAGTCTGCTAAGACAGCATCAACCTGTCCTACCTGATGATAACGAAGAAAGTTTTTTAAATAACGAAAGTTGCTCCGAACAAAAATCAAACGTTTATCATCCGGCACATTACGTTCCGCATCTTCATCTTGATCAAAACTCAACAGCTTACCCTCATCACCCAACCGACTCAAGATTTCTCGTGAATGTCCGCCTCCTCCAAAGGTCACATCCACATACGTCCCATCCGGCCGAATATTCATCCCATCTACACTTTCCTTCAACAATACCGGTATATGATATACTATATTTTCCACACGTTTTATCCTTTGACTAATTCTACACTTCTATATCGACTGAGCCCTACACAAGCATCGAAAAGACACAGAAAAGCACCATACTTTTTACTTCGATTTTGTACGAATAGAACTCAAAAATTGCATACCCTACATTATTATAATAAAATCAGCCGTAAAAGTACACAATCCCCACACAATTCCCTACATATTTCGGCGATTTTTTCAATGAATTTATCAACAGGCCGTTAATAACACAGACAGTCGGTCCATTAAGAAACAAATCAAGAAAACACTATCTTTCAAAAAACAGCAAACTATCTTGTAACAAAATCATTTCAACCTACTTTACTTCCATCTGTTCTACCACCCAAAACTCCTACATTTTCAGCCCAAAAACAATACTTTTTACGTATTTTTTTGTTTTTATTTCGAATTGTTCAAAATATCCACTATTTTTGCAGAACTTAAAAAGAAGAAGAATGACAGATACAGACAACTCTGTTTTTTTAATAGACGTAGACCGAATTCTCCAAACAAAAGCCCCGGATAAATATAAATATATCCCTCGGTTTTTGATTTCTTACCTGAAACGAATTATCCATCAGGACGAAATAAATCCTTTTCTAGAAGAAAGTAAGGACAAAGTCGGTGTCGACTTTCTCGAAGCCACCCTGCAATTCTTAGACAACAAGATAATTGTAAAAGGTGAAGAAAATTTGCCTGAAGGAGGTCGATATACATTTGTATCCAATCACCCCTTAGGCGGACAAGACGGTGTCTCTATCGGATATATTTTGGGAAGGCATTACAATGGGAAAGTAAAATATTTAGTCAATGACTTGCTAATGAATCTTCATAACTTGGCTCCACTTTTCATCCCTGTAAATAAAACCGGAGCACAAGGACGTCATTTCCCCGCCATGGTCGAAGCCGGATTCAATTCGAACAACCACCTAATTATGTTCCCGGCAGGCTTGTGTTCACGTCGTAAAAACGGAATTATCAAAGACTTGGAATGGAAGAAATCATTCATTATCGAAAGCGTAAAAAGTCAGCGAGACATCGTACCCATCTACTTCGAAGGTCGTAACTCCGATTTTTTCTACAACCTCGCGAATTGGAGTAAGAAATTAGGCATAAAATTCAACATTGCCATGCTTTATCTCGCCGACGAAATGTTCAAGAATAGACATAAAACATTTACCATCACCATCGGAAAGCCTATCCCTTGGCAAACATTCGACAAGTCTAAAAGCCCTAAAGAATGGGCTCAATATGTAAAAGATATTGTATATAAACTAAACGAGCATCCTATCAATTAAGCATTATGAAAGATATTATAGCCCCGATAGACAAGGAGCTGTTGAAATCGGAACTAACCGAAGAAAAGCGACTCCGGTTCACCAACAAAAGCAATAACGAAATATACATTATTACATATCACGATTCACCAAACGTGATGCGTGAAATTGGTCGTCTACGCGAAATTGCCTTTCGAGCAGCAGGTGGTGGCACCGGTGAAGAAGTTGACATTGACGAATACGATACAATGGATAATCCTTACAAGCAATTAATTGTATGGAATCCTGAGGCCGAAGAAATATTAGGAGGCTACCGTTATATACTAGGAACGGACGTACATTTTGATGAGCATGGCCATCCTATTTTAGCAACGTCTCACATGTTCAACTTCTCCGATAAGTTCATCAGCGAATATTTACCCACAACTATTGAGTTAGGCCGTTCGTTTGTAACCTTGGAATATCAGTCTACACGAGCCGGAGCAAAAGGACTCTTTGCACTAGACAATCTTTGGGATGGTTTAGGAGCACTCACCGTCATTATGCCCAATGTGAAATATTTCTTTGGAAAAGTGACCATGTATCCCAGCTATAACCGTTTGGGACGCGACATGATTCTATATTTCCTAAACAAGCACTTCGGCGATAAAGATGTTTTGATTACGCCTACCAAGCCACTGCAGATAGAGACCGACCGAAAAGCTCTGGATGAGCTCTTCCAAGGTGAAACATTCAAGGAAGACTATAAAACACTAAACAGTGAAATCCGCAAATTGGGTTACAACATTCCTCCATTGGTTAATGCATACATGAGTCTCTCACCTACCATGCGCATGTTTGGAACAGCCATCAATTACGGATTTGGAGATGTAGAAGAAACCGGTATTCTGATTGCTGTAGATGAAATTTTAGAAGAAAAACGAGTACGCCATATTGAGTCATTCATCAAAGAAAACCCACAAGCGTTCTCGCTTACTTCCGGAGCCAACAAAATCATTGAGGTAAACAAGCAATAAGCTCATCTATTTATACTATATTATACAGCAGGCAAGCTGTTCCCGTTTATTTTCCGATACAAGTCGAGTGCATAGACATCGGTCATTCCGGATATATAATCGAGAACAGCTTGTATTTTACCATAAAGCGAAGGGGCAGCTACATCATACTGACTGGAGACACGTCCGATAAGCAACTGAGAATAAACTTTCTCCGGAGAATTTACCGCATCAATCATCAAGTCGACCAATGTACTAATCACCCGAAAACCAGCCAGCTCTACATCAAGCACATCTTTTGAACGATAAATTTTCTGCAACGCTACTTCCGATGAACGTTTATACGCCTCACATGGCATCTCGGATATATGTTTAATCAAAGCACCCTTGAATGTACCCTCCAAAATAGCTGTTTCATTTTCAACAAACACATTGACACATTCCCTCACAAGCACTCCTATTACAGACGAACGCAAATAAGCAATTTGTTCATTTACATCAGTCACCATACCAAAGACCTCCTCAGCACGTTTCTTCTGACTTTCATTTAAATAATCCAGCAATAACCCCTTGGTTTCTTCTGTCGTCAGTATCTTTAATTTATGAGCATCTTCGATATCCATCAGCTGATAGCAAATATCATCTGCAGCCTCTACCAAGAACACCAACGGATGACGAGCATAACTCAAGGGCTCTTCTTGCAGCTTAATCATACCCAACTCGTCTGCGATGCGACGAAATCCTTCTTGTTCGGAAATAAAGAAACCAAACTTAGATTTCTTGCCTGCCAAGCTTGATGCATACGGATATTTTACAATCGAAGCCAAAGTAGAGTAAGTCATCACAAATCCACCTTCTCTACGACCTTCAAACTGATGGGTAAGCAAGCGCAAGGCGTTGGCATTTCCTTCGAAATGAACCAAATCATTCCATTCTGTTTCCGACAATTGTTCACGAAGCTTCACCCCCTTACCTTCTGAAAAATAAGTAGAGATAGCCCGTTCACCCGAATGCCCGAAAGGAGGGTTCCCCAAATCGTGCGCCAAACACGCAGCTGCCACAATAGCACCTATCTCCTCCAAATGAGAATCAGCCAAATCGGGATGTCGGTCAAGCAGCATTTTTGCCACATCGTGTCCTAAAGAGCGTCCTACGCACGAAACCTCCAGACTATGAGTAAGCCGATTATGCACAAAGATACTTCCCGGTAATGGAAACACCTGAGTCTTGTTTTGTAATCTCCGGAAAGGAGCAGAAAAAATCAATCTATCATAATCACGTTGGAACTCAGATCGCTCATCCTTACGTTTCTCATGATAAGCTTCCATCCCAAATCGCTTAGTCGATATTAACTGACGCCAATTCATCATAAAATAATCTGCTTTAATA
>DYCT01000104.1:5756-6959 GCA_019417975.1 Bacteroides sp. | reverse complement strand
TTCATATAGTGGACTAAATTATGAATAATCAAGTGTTAAAAGACTACGAATTAACAATTATAGTACCAATTTATAATGAAGAGGATAACATGGCGGCTTTGGAAGAAAGCTTGTCTGCTTATCTATCGCATGCTTTGAAGAAAGCCTGCGTTTTGTTTGTTAATGATGGTTCGAAAGATAATAGTTTGGCAGGTATAAAGGAAATCTGTCGGAAGCATCCATATTTCTTCTACATCAGTTTGGGTAAAAATAGTGGTTTAAGTGCTGCTATGAAAGCTGGCATTGATGTGGCACAATCGCCATATGTGGGATATATTGATGCCGATTTGCAAACAAGACCTGAAGATTTTAACCTATTGCTTCCTTATATAGAAGATTATGAATTAGTAATGGGTATTCGTGCAAATCGTAAGGACTCTTTCTTTAAGAAGTTCCAGTCGAAGATTGCCAATGGTTTTCGACGTATGATGACTCATGATGGTGCTACAGATACAGGATGTCCTTTGAAAGTAATGCATACAGATTATGCAAAGCGCATTCCGTTCTTTACAGGTTTGCATCGCTTTTTGCCGGCTATGATTCAGTTGCAGGGTGGACGTATGAAGGAAATTCCGGTACATCATTTTCCACGTGTGGCAGGTGTGTCTAAGTATCATCTATGGAATCGGCTTGTGTCTCCATTTATGGATTGTTTTGCTTATCGTTGGATGAAGAAACGCTATATCAACTATACGATTGCTGAAGATAACTTTACTCGTTAAATATGTGGTTCGTTTTTGCGATAGGTTTCTTGGCGCAAACCTTCTTCTCTGCTCGTATTTTGTTCCAATGGATTTTGTCAGAGAAGGCTCGTAAAGTTGTATCTCCATCTATCTTTTGGATTCTGAGTATTGCGGGCTCTTATTTGCTTTGTCTGTATGGATGGATGCGTGATGACTTTGCCATTGTGTTGGGACAGTTCATCTCTTATTATATTTATTTGTGGAATTTGAATGAGAAAGGTATCTGGCAACGCCTGTTTGTCGGATTGCGTGGCTTGTTGTTTCTGACTCCTATTGTAGCTATTGCTTTTATGTTGCGGGATGTAGATGCCTTTATCGCGAACTTCTTTTGCAATGAGAGTGTTCCTTTAGGACTTCTGATATTTGGTTCTGCCGGTCAGGTTATATTCACACTACGTTTTGTTTATCAGTGGTTCTATTC
>DYCT01000104.1:0-5746 GCA_019417975.1 Bacteroides sp. | reverse complement strand
AGGCTTTTGGATATTGAGTCTTATCGGCTCTTCTATTATAGTAAGCTATGGTATATTCCGTCTTGATCCGGTTTTGATATTGGGACAGTCTGTAGGCTTTGTGGCATATATTCGGAATATAATACTTGCGCGTGCAAATAAGTTTTCTTCATTATAATGAAATATAGCAGATATATTTTATGGTTAGTGGCATTGTTGCCACTGATGTTGTTGCGCGACTATACTCCTGGTAATGAGTTGCGCTATTTGAATATTGCGGATGATGCATTAACAGATGGCCATTTTTTTGCTTTCTTCAATGCCGGTGTACCGTATGCGGATAAGCCTCCTTTGTATTTGTGGATAGTCATGTTTAGTCGTTGGCTGTGGGGAACGCACAGTTTGCTGTGGTTAGGCTTGTTTTCCATTTTACCGGGGTTTGTTGTCTTATGGATTATGGATCGATGGACAGCTACAGAATTGAAAGATGCATATCGAAACACCGCCCAGCTTGTTTTGCTTACTACGGCTTATTTTATTGGTGGAATGGTCGTGCTGCGGATGGACATGCTGATGACTATGTTTATTGTATTGGCCCTTTATACTTTTTATCGGATATACAGTGGTCATGGACGTCGTTACGACACGTGGCTATTGCCGGCCTATGTATTTGGCGCTTTATTTACCAAGGGGCCGTATGGCGTGATGATTCCGGTAGTCAGTATTTGTGCTTTTTTGACATTGCAGAAACAAGGCCGAACTATCGGACGCTACTTGGGTTGGCGTTTTTGGATTCCTTTGTTTGCTGCTTGTGCTCTTTGGTTCGGATTGGTGTATGCCGAAGGGGGAAGCAGTTACCTAAACGATTTGCTTTTCAACCAGACAATAAACCGAGCAGTCGATTCCTTTAGTCATAAGCGTGGTTTGTTCTTTTATGTATATTCGTTTACCTACGCTTTGGCACCATGGAGTCTGTTTTTTATCAGTATGCTGGTTGCCTTTTGGGTGAAGCGTCCGCAATTGTCGGTCTTGGAGAAGTTTTTCCTGACTATATTTCTCGCAACCTTCGTTACACTTTCTCTGATAAGTTCTAAGTTGGAAATTTATTTGTTGCCAATCTTTCCGTTTATTGCCTACTTTAGCATGTTGATGTTGCAGCGGTTTGAATTAAAACGTTGGCCGGATATTTTTGTTTCCGTACCTATTCTTATCTTTGTATTGGTGTTTCCTGTGATCTGTATCTTGCCACATTACATGGAATCGCTGCAGATGTTAAATCATTGGCTTGTCTATTTAGCTGCAGCTATTCTTACCCTTTCGGGCATTTATGCTGCGATCTTGTTAAAGCATAAGAAGCGCTTGCAATCGATGCGGACTGTTGTTGTAGGATTGCTGGTAGCTGTCTTCGTTGGGTCTTTTTTTATCCCGAATGTAAATTCCATGGTCGGATATGGTGAATTGGCTCATAAAGGAAAGCAGTTGGCAGAAGAATATGGGACTGTACGCTATTTGTCGTATAAAGTACCTCGCTCGTCCGGAATGAAAGTATACTTGAATCATCCGGTAGAAACTGTGGAATGGGATGCTTTGCAAGTAGAATTGCAGAAGCACGAACCTCTCATCCTCTTTTTACGTAATAAGGTCGTGAAGCGTGAAGAAGCTTTGCAGACTCTCATTGAGCAGAAAGAAAAATATGAAGTAGGCGAGTATACTGTTGTTGTTTGGTAGATAATAATGGAATAGTTATGAAAATATTGGTAACAGGTGCAGCAGGCTTTATTGGTTATCATCTGATAAAGGCATTGGCTGAAGAAGGACATGAATTGGTTGGTTTAGACAATCTGAATACTTATTATGATATTCGTCTGAAACAGGCTCGTTTAAAGCAGTTGGGAATAGATGCGTGTGCTGTAGCTGATAATCAACTATTGAAGAGCAATCGTTATCCGTCTTTCCGTTTTGTAAAGATGGATTTGACTGATAATATCGGATTGGATAAACTGTTTGAAGTCGAACAGTTTCAAGTGGTTTGTAACTTGGCGGCACAAGCAGGAGTTCGCTATTCCATAGACCATCCTGAGACCTATATTGAATCCAATTTAGTAGGCTTTTTCCGTATATTAGAAGCTTGTCGTCGGTTTCATCCTCAGCATTTTATTTATGCCAGCTCAAGTAGTGTATATGGTATGAATCAGAAAGTACCTTATGCGGAGAGCGACCAGGTGGACTCTCCGGTCAGCCTTTATGCCGCAACAAAGAAATCGGATGAATTGATGAGTTTTGCATACAGCAAACTATATGGGATACCTACTACCGGTTTGCGTTTCTTTACTGTATATGGCCCATGGGGACGTCCGGATATGGCTCCTATTAAGTTTATGCGTGCTATTGTAAATGAAAAGCCTATTCAGGTATTCAATGAAGGACATTTATCGCGTGATTTTACGTATATCGATGATATTGTGCAAGGAATATTGCGGATTATACAGAACCCTCCCCTTACCAAAGCTGTACCTAATGAAATATACAATATCGGTCATTCTTCTCCGGTTTCTTTGATGGAATTTATAGAAACGATAGAGACGATAGTAGGTAAAAAAGCAATCAAGCAAATGTTGCCTATGCAGCCGGGAGATGTATATCAAACTTATGCCGATACCACTCTTTTGCAGAAACGTTTTGGCTATTGTGCCAACACCTCTTTGAACGAAGGATTGGATAAACTCTATCAATGGTATAAGGAATATTCAGACTTGCTGGAGTCTATTTGATTCTTTTAGTTTTTTTCGGGGATTTCATATAGATTATTTATTAGGTGAGATGCCTGCTATATGCTTGTTCTTCTTTAATTTTGTAGAAAAAATAAAGAAGATGAATAGACTATTGCTTCTGTTGTTCTTTTTAGGTTGGAGTGGAATCTTTTCTGCCCAAGAGTCTTATAAGACGCTTTATCAACGTGCTGTTTCTTGTTTTGAAGCTGATAGCTTGGAACAGGCAGAATCGCTTTTTAAACAAGTGCTTAAGCTTAATGCATCTAGTCCGGCCAATGCATTGGTGTTCTCCAATTTAGGTTTGTTGCAAATGCGTATGAATCGGTTGAACGAGGCAATGGATTCTTTTGACATGGCTTTGAACATGTCGCCACTTAATGTCACTATATTGCTAAATCGGGCAGCCCTGTGTTTGGATATGGGTAATGACGATAAGGCGTATATTGATTATTGCAATGTGCTGGATGTTGATAAAAGCAATACTGAAGCTTTGCTTTATCGTGCTTATATCTATTTAGAGCGTCGGGAGTATAAGCAGGCCGAAACCGATTATCTGAGGCTTTTGGCGATTGAACCACAGCATCGTTTGGGACAAATGGGGTTGGCTACAGTTTATCAAAGACAGAATCAACCTAAAAAAGCCTTGGACTTATACAACCAGATACTTCAAGTCAGTCCGGAAGATGTAAATCTGTTGCTGGCTCGTGCCGGCTTGGAGATGGAATTAGGACAGCTTGATGTTGCACTGTTTGACTTGGATCAGGCTGCTCGTTTAGCACCTGCTTTTAGTGATGTTTATGTGATGAGGGGTAATGTCCGTTTGCTGCAAAAAGATAAGAAAATGGCGAAAACCGATTTCGAACGAGCAGTCTCGTTGGGGGCTTCTCGTCGTGATTTACAATCGTTGCTTGAACAGTGCCGTTAGTGTACAGCTGTTTATGCGCTTCCTAAGCTTTATATCTCTTTACTTTTGGGGCTGTTACTTTGAAAAGAAACCCGTCATCGATGTAAGTTTTATCAATGATGGGCGATTGGCTATTTTCTGGTTTTATTTTTATTCTATGTTAATTAGCTTTTCTTTTTGAAGAAATCGTTTACAGCTTTGACGAAGTCTTTTCCATATTTCTCTTTTTTATAGGAACCTATTCCATTGATTGCTCCAAACTCTTCGATTGTCGTAGGAGCTGCGACACTGACATCGTGAAGGACTTTGTCGCTTAGCACGATGTAGGCCGGTATGACTTCTTGTTGTGCTAATTTTAAGCGGAGTAGTCGCAGATGTTCGAAGAGCGATGTATTGTCTGTTTGATTAGACAAAAGTAGAGGCGGTTTTTTTTGTACAGTTGAGGTTCGTTTCTTCTTTTGTAGGCTTAGGGTTGTCTCTTCTCGTTTGATAACTGCGAGTACGGCTTTCTCTTGTCCGAAGAGTACTCGTTTTCCGCTTTCTGTGATTTTTAAATGGTTGTTTTCATTGTAGGCTATTTCGAAGTAGCCCAGGTGTAGCATTTGCAAGAGATAGTCTTGCCAGTCTCTGCCGGGGATATCTCTTCCCACTCCATACGTTTTGATTTTGTCGTATCCTTTATCCAGCAGTTCTGCGTTGCTTGCCCCTTTTAGGATGTCGATGAGCATGTGTGTGGCCACTTTTTCTTCTGTTCGTACAATGGCGCTTAAGGCTTTCTGCACGATGATGGTGCCATCAAATCGTTGTGGAGGGTTTTTGCAAACATCACAATTGCCACAATCTTTTTCGGTAGTTTCTCCGAAATAATTTAGCAAGATGCGTCGGCGACAGACATTGGCTTCGGCATATTGTTGCATTCGGTTCAGTTTTTCCAGGTTGATAAGGCTTTGGCCGCTTTCGTTGGCAAACTTTGAAAGCAGGATAATATCAGCAAGCGAATAGAAAAGTAGTGTATCGCTTTTCATGCCATCTCTTCCGGCGCGTCCTATTTCTTGGTAGAAACTTTCAATGCTTTTGGGCATATTATAATGGATTACCCATCGCACATTACTTTTGTCAATACCCATTCCGAAAGCGATGGTGGCACAGACCACTTGGGTACGGTCGTTGATGAAATCATCCTGCATTTGGTTGCGTACCGAAGCACTGAGTCCGGCATGATATATGCCGACCCGTATACCATGCTTTTCAAGCATTTGTGCTACCGATTCAGTCTTGTTCCGACTAAGGCAATAGATGATTCCGCTTTCTCCTTTATGACTGTCGATGAATGCTAAAATGGCTTTGTTCTTCTCTTTTTGTTGATAGCCACGTTTCACTGTCAGGCTAAGATTGGGCCGGTCAAACGAAGATATGAATATTTCAGGTTGTTTCAAATCCAACTGTTTTATAATATCTTCTCTTGTTAATTTGTCGGCTGTGGCAGTCAGAGCAACGATGGGTACATTTGTAAATTCTTTGTGAAGTATTTTCAGTTGGGTGTATTCCGGACGGAAATCGTGCCCCCATTGGGAAATACAATGTGCTTCGTCAATGGCAAAGATTGATATTTGGATGTCCTTCAGCAAGAAGTTGATTTCCCCCAATAGCCGCTCCGGTGATATGTAGAGCAGCTTTAGCTTGCCTTGTCTGCATAATTGTCGGATTTGCATCTTGTCGGTTTCATCGTTGCTGCTGTTGAGGGCAGCAGCTGCAATACCGTTTGTCCTTAAAGCCGTAACTTGGTCCTTCATTAGGGATATCAGTGGAGAAACTACAATGGCAGTTCCTTCCATCATCAAAGCCGGTAATTGATAACAGATGGATTTTCCTCCCCCGGTAGGCATAAGTACTAAAGTGTCTTTTTTTCTTAAAATTTGTTGTATGATTTTCTCCTGCATCGGGCGGAAGGAGTCATATCCGAAATATGTTTTTAGGGTGCGAAGCATAAGTCTTTTTTTTGGTGTCGCAAAGGTAGTAAAAAGGTTTGATTTTAGGGCTTGATACCCCCGAAAATGGATATTAATATTTTTTTGCTCAATCACTTATAAAA
>DYCT01000103.1 GCA_019417975.1 Bacteroides sp. | reverse complement strand
CTGCGCGAGACGACCGCCATCGAATACGCGAAATAAGAAAAAGGCTCCGCTTTTGGGCGGTGCCCGTAAAACAGGAAAAAATTAAAAGTCCCGATTTTCGGGGAGAGTACGGCGTGACTTCGGTCACGCCGTTTCTCTTTGCATCAATAAGTTTAGCGGAATAAATCCTGCACCATCGTAGTAAATTTCGATTTTCTGCTGACGTTTGCCGGAAGACTTGTCCGGCGCACCTACATAGATGGCACTGACCATATCTCGCAGCGCATCAGGAGTCAGGGAATTCAGATCCTGATAGTGTTTTGCTTTCTGAATAAAGTTCTCCAATCTCTCATTCTGACACTCCTGTTCTTCGATATTCTTCTGAAGCTCTACAGCGTCCATTCTGAGTTTTTTCTGTTCCGCTTCATAGTTGCCACTCATCATAGAAAAACGCTCGTCAGACAGTTTTCCTTTGGCATTGTCCTCATAAATCTTCACGAACAGTCTGTCCAACTCAGCAATACGTTTTTCAGCCTGTGTCAGCTGCTTTCTCCATGCCTGTATCTTTTCATCACTTTCTATTTTTAGCTGTTCCTGCACAACTGCACGGAAGTGATCTTCATAGTGGAGAATATAGCTGATGACAGTTTCCATGTGCATCCACACCATATCCTCCAAAACGACTGCACGGATGTAGTGGGATTTGCATTTTTCATCGTTCTTACGATGGGTGGAACACTCGAAGAAATCCTGTCGCTTCTCAAAATTGTTAGCTGTGCAGTAATACAGCTTCTCACCACAATCGGCACAATACACCATGCCGGAGAACAGGCTTGTTTTACCTGTCTTGGATCTGCGTTGGCGATTCTGACGCAACACCTGAACCTTCTCGAATATATCCTCTGGAATGATTGCTTCGTGAGTATCATAGAAAACAGAGTGATTTTCTACCGGATTATCACGCTTTTTCTTGTCCCAAATGGAATTGGTAAAGGTCTTGAAGTTGACGATACATCCTGTATATTCTCTGCGTTCCAGTATTTTTCTCACTGTGGTCTGATGCCATTTACTTGGATTCTCCGGTGTCGCCTGTGGAGTATTTAAGCCCTGCTTCTGCTTATAGGCTGTTGGAGTAAGTACCTTGTCCTTGGTCAGCTGCGTTGCAATCTGGCTCGGCCCACGTCCCTCCATTGCCATCTTGAAGATATACTTTACAACAATAGCTGCTTCTTCATCAACGAACCAACGGGTAGGATCATCCGGATTTTTCATATATCCGTAAGGGACATTGGTTGTAAGTGGAATACCACGGGAACCTTTGGATTTATTGACGGCTCTGATTTTGCGACTGGTATCACGGGCATAAAACTCATTGATCCAGTTCTTGATGCCTGCCATATCAATCCCCATGCCATTCTGATCGCTGGTATCGAAATTATCATTGATGGCAATATAGCGGACACCGTGTTTCGGGAATGTGATGTTGGTGTACAGGCCAGTCATAGCAGAGTTTCTGCCAAGTCTGGAAAGGTCTTTGGTGATACAAACTGCCACATTGCCGGATTCAATTTCATCCAGCATTTTCTGAAAACCAGGGCGGTCAAAGGTAGTGCCACTGTAGCCATCGTCTACGAAAAAAGTCGGATTCGGAAAGCGATTATCCTTGGCATATTGGAGCAGGATATTTTTCTGATTTACAATGGAGTTGCTATCGCCAGCCAGTGCATCCTCCTGAGAAAGTCTGCAATATAAAGCGGTAATTTTGTCTGTTGCCCTTAACATTTCTCTTTCCTCCTTCATAGGGACAACTGACAGTTCTTGGTTAGTCAAGGATATTGTATCAAAGGTTTTATTATTTGTCATTGATGTCGTCCTCCATAGCTCTGCGCATTCTGTCAACGGTCATTCGTTCCAGTTTGCGGAGGAAATCAGTTTTCCCTTCGTAATATCCGGTGACGGTATAGACTGTCCCGCCAATTTCCCTTTGGAGCGTGATCTGCGGTATCCAGTATGCAGAGATATTGCCTGCATGGATATTTCCGTTGGCATCCATCTTTGCATCAGCATTTTTCTGGATTTCTGGCGAACGTACACATTTAGTGTAAGGGTCTGGCTCAGAAAGTAGTGAGCAATCAGCATCCGAAACCTGTTCAATCTGGTTGAGCCATTCCTTGTAATCTTCGTGCTTTACATCAAAATTAAATTCGTCGGTCATTTATTTCCTCCTTCGTGTGTTGCCTGTTAACTTCCGCCCAAGTTGGGCAGAAGTTAAAACAAAAAAGCTGTCACATAGGCATCAAGAAACAAGCACAAGAACATTTGCACTTATCTGATGGTTCTATGTAACAGCCAACGTGAAGAAGGACTCGTCCCTTCACAAATATGTCGGACTCAAAATCTGGTAATCCCACAAAACTATAAAATCAATCTCGAACCGATATTCAATTTTCTGCGTTTATTCTACTGGATAATTGTAGAAAAAACAAGTATGTCGAGGAGTACCGAAAAAACATTTTTCACTTCGGCGCAAGTTGCACAGAAGTTATTTTTTATCATGTTACTTCTGGACAAATTGGCCAGAAGTTACACTCTCGGAAACGCTCAGAATGAGCGAGCAGCCATCATCGAAAGATGATGCTCGAAGGGGATTGGGGATGTTGCCCCAACAAGCGGATTTGCAAAAATCGTGAACCTGTACAGGTTTACACTGCTTGCCAATTTGTGCAAGCATAAAATGATAGGCAAATTATTGATTTTCGAGATGCCTTTCTGTATAATAATCATGAACAATCAAGAACATTCTTGACGGAGGATCATACAATGAACTGGCAAAGCATACAAACCAATACTATTGCAGATTATATTGCAGATGCCCAATTTAAGATATCTGATTTTTATCATACGGATTTCTTAGACGTAAGTGAAACAATATCCGAATTATCTTATTTGACACATGATTATTTTAGGTACTACGGGAAATTCCCTTCTAAAATTGCCAAATACATAATCGAAACCTTAGTGACCGAACAAAAGATCAGCACTGAGAAAGATTTCATTTTCGACAATTACAATGGTTCAGGAACTACCATGGTAGAATCCAAAATAGCAGGTTTTCATTCTGGCGGAATAGATATAAATCCTTTCGGTGTTTTGGCTGCCAATGTAAAGACATATAATTACGATGTCGCCAAACTCAAAGATATATTCTCTATATTGCTGTTAAAAATTAAGAGTTCCTCATCAACAGATAATCAAATCAACTTCTTATTACCAAACGGTTTAGATGATGCAGATTTGAAAGGAATTTCTGAAATTAACAAACAGGTTTATTTTGATTTTCCCGATATAGACAAGTGGTTTGATGAAGAAACCATTCATCAACTTTCTGTAATTAAATACTTTTTGCTCACTATGCCGCAAGATGAATATAGAGCATTTTTTGCTCTCGGATTCTTCGCAATTATAAGAAGAGTATCCAGAGCGCATGATGCAGAGGTACGTCCTCATGTGAACCCTAAGAAGAGAAAGCGAGATGCAATAGAATTATTTGAAAAAAAGATCACTGAAATGATTTCAACGATGACATCTTGGAATGCTGTAACCAGTTCCAAGATTTTATCACAAACAATAATCTGTGATAACAGTGATTACTCAAATGTAAGTAACTTTATTTCCGAACTGAGCTGTCAGTACTCAAAGGAGTTGGGATTGGTTGTATCCCATCCACCGTATTTGAATTGCTTTGATTACATACCTGTATATAAGCTGAAATTCTTATGGGCATTTGGTTTTGATGAAATTTTCGGAAAGTTATCATATCAAGAGATAAAATCGGATGAGATCCGATCTTACCCTGCCACGAAAGATTCTTTTGTGAACAATTATTTCAAGCATAATCTGGATGCATATAAGGTAATCTTTGATTCTCTTAGACCGGGTGGATACTGCTGCGTTGTAATTGGCGATTGCACCATAAACAAAGAATTGTTTTCCGTTCACAAAATGCTTATTCACGGGATGGAAAATATGGGTTTTGTCGTTGATAAAGTTACATATAGAAGTACTGCTTACGGGATGGGACGATACGCATATCGTCACAGAGCTGATTATACTGATAAGGAAGATGGCAAGCAGGATGCTATCATTTTTTTCAAAAAAGCCTAAAAACAACGAACATGCAGCAGATCTGCGATCCGCTGCATGTTCGTTTATTGCATCAACAACTAATAGAAGCAAAGTTTTAAAATAGTATTAAATAGGTGTCACAACCAGCTTCTCATCTTGATAATCAAATTTCACATAAGATTTAAGTGCAATATCATAGAAAATGTGATTTTCAAAATGCTCAAAAACAGTGCTGATTGCTTCTCTTATGTCTGCATTGGCAACATATTGATTTTTGCTGATTTTATTTAACATATGGTCTATACCAAATCTTGCTTCGAAAACTTCAAATGCTTTGATTAGCACAGCGTCTGCAACAATAATATTATGGTCGATGCATGTGGTGATGACATTTCTTGATTTTTCTTCCCAATGCGAAAATTCACATACCACATGCAAGAAGTTCATATGTTTTTGTTCTGCTATAAGCTCTTCTTTGCCCCAATGGCCATCAATTTTCTTTCTAAGATCCATTGCAACTAAAGATGCCTGCTTGGCCTTTTCTATCGTCTGAGGGCCAGTTAGACAGTTGTAGAGCGAAAATTGATAAACATCGCCATCAACCTTATCGAATTTAATCGTTTTGCATACCCTAATAAGTCCTGGGATTTCTTCAAGCATGTTGCCATGCGGTGTTGTATGGAGCACATTCTGATTTTCATCAATAATCAGCTTTATATTATCTCCGATTTTCATCGGAATCTGATATACTGAAGCATTTTTTGAATTTGTTAATTCAACAGTTATTCCGTCTGCAGTTTGATTGAGTAGCTTGATTGTCTGAGAGATTTGAGTGTTCATCCAGCGACCGTTAAAATCAATCGAAAAACTCTCACCAACCTTTATCTTTCGCAAACAGTTTTGACCTTTCCCAGCTGTTGTTTCCTCGACACCTACACATTTACATTCTACGGCACCAAATAAGCCTTGTTTTTCACGTACGTTCTTGTAAAAGCCAAACTCTACTTTATGACCGGCAGTGGTGTAACCTTCCAGTTTGCCCTCAGTATCTAATCTTGAAAGTAACGCTGGATTCTGATAAACACCACCCATGGTGAGAATTTCAAGCATATCACCAATTTTTCTACCAATTTGATGCCCCTTCAGATTGTAGGCGGCAATGCATTTATAGACGCTGGTAATGTAGGTAAAATCTCTTAGTTCTTGTGTAATATCATATATCATTTTATCCCCTCCTACAGGTCCCTAAATAAGTCGCTTAAAGATACGCCAAGGCCATCAGCTATCTTCTTGATATTGCATATAGAAATATTTCTGCGCCCAGCTTCAACAGATGCAAAATATGTTCTATCCATTCCAATCTGAAGTGCAAATCGTTCTTGGCTTAATCCAGTAGCATTACGTAATTCTTTAATTCTTTGTCCCAATTGTTCCGTAATCATAAACCAGCACCTCCTACACAGTAATTCTATAAAGTAAACGGTCTATAAATCAACGGATTATAAGCAACAATCAGAAATAAAAAAGTGATACTATACTCTTTTCCCAAAATCAGATTGGAAAGAATAAGTATCACTATAATCAGTATTATTAAATTGTGATTTTCACGGTTCTTGAATTGTGAATCCACAGAGAAAAGGCTGACCAAATAGGCCAGCCTTCATTGCAATTCATGGGTTTAGTTGTAACTCAGTTCAGGAGCAACCACTGCTATTTGCGTATTGATTGGAACAGAGGACAATAGGAACTGCATTTTGCTCTCAAATGCCTCAGAGAACTGATGCTGACATTGTTCTGGTTCCGGTAAACTCTCAATCAGAGCAAGTGCCAGTTCTTCTGCCGCCTGTTTAAGTAATTCTTCGGATAACATATCAAAACCTCCCTCATATTCGTTTAACTATAATAACGATTGAAAACACCGATTTTGGACAGGCGGAAAATATTTCTGGCATTTTGATAGATACAAAATGCCACTCGAAGGATTACTCCCACGGGTGGCAAATCTATCGTTTTTATTCCTCCATGACTTCCATCATCATTCTGGCACCCAGCTTAAAGCTGTTCTGGAAGATCAAGCAATCCGTAATGGTTTGATGCTCTCGTACACAATCTGCGTATTTCTCAAACAACTCTTTCTGTTCGTCCGTCATCGTCGCTCGGAGTTTTTCTTCATTCCGGCAAATCAGTTCCTGTAATTTCTTATACTCTTTACAGGAAGAAGTATCGTAGTCGGTAGGCTCAATATTGCCGTACCAAAATTCTTCAAGCAATCTCATACAACATCCTCCCCATAAACCAGTTCACAGAGAATGATTTCCTCTGCCTGTGCTTTCAAGCTGTTCATATGAGCTACCCATTCAAGCTGCTGTGTTGCTTTATCCGGTGCTGGATTCTTCGCCAACAAATCCGTCATCAGCAACTCTATTCGCATCGCACAGGTCTGCTGTACTTCCCACAGATGCGGGAACAGGCTCTCCGTCAGAATCATGTCGTTAAAAAGCATTGGTTTGTTCTGTTCCAAAAACGCTCTGCGCATCCTGCCATATTTGCCGAGTATCTGTGTTTCTACATTTACTAATTTGATGTCAGGGATATAGTAATCACCGCATTGGGTATAAGTTAAGTTCTGAGCCATAATCGCACCTCCAATCAATCTGCTGTTTTCATATAGATTGTACTGGATGGAACAGGAAAAGGGAAGTTTGTCGCATACGCAAACGAGCGATACCTGGTCATTCAAACCAAGTATCGCTCATTATGTTTTTTGCTAACCTCGACTGCCAGATGCCATAATCATAGATAATATGTTGTATCCTGTTTTATGGGCACCCAGCATTTGCGGGGCCTTTTTTCATGCCTTTCTTGCGTTTTGTCCCGCGCCTTGCTATAC
>DYCT01000102.1:4863-7095 GCA_019417975.1 Bacteroides sp. | reverse complement strand
AGTTCAAAGTCAGGCGTGAACGACGCAGTTGCGGCAGGATTTCGTCAGCCAAAGTTTTGTAAACAGAAGAGATGTTCTTGATTTCAGTTTCTCTTTGTTCAGGGTCTTGATACATAGAAAGAACGCGAAGAATCAATTCTTTGTCTTGGATGTTTGATTTAGAAACCAATTCCTGGAAGCCTTCCCAGTCCTGAGCTGTGTATTTAGTATCAACGGTAGCTTCAACTTTAGCTTTCTTCAAAGCTTTGGTCATGTACTTTTCAGTGTTAGCTTCACGTTTTTCAGCCAAACCGGTGTTGAGAGTAACACCACCATCAGGAGATGCATAAGCTGAAATTTCGATGTTGTTGATTTTCTTACCCTTAGTGTCAGCGTAAACGTCAGATACAGTCTGGTTGAATTCTTTCAAACCTTCTGATTTCAATTCGCTTGAACGGAGGTTAGCCTGCTGGATAAGGAACATGATGTTAGCTTCCTTAGCTTGTTTGATGATGCGTTGGAAAGCATCTTCTGATTCTGCAGGGTTAGCGCTACCGATAGCTTTGCCAAGCAATTCTGATGTAGAGATTACACCGTCAGCAATCTTGATAGCAGGAATATTTTTAACTTTCTTGCCGAACTTAGCATCGAACTCAAGCCACAATTCAGACTTAGCCATTTCAGGAACGTAATCGAAAGAAGTCTTCATTGTAATGTTGCCACCCATCTTGTAAGATACAGTCTGGTTGTTGCCTTCTACTTTTTCACCTTGGTAAGTGAAAACATCGCCTTTAGCTTCGCCACCATTCCATTTCAATACAGGTGTAACTTTGATAACACCGTTTTTCTTCAGGAACTTTTCAGGGAATGTTCCGTTGATAGTTACGGGTACTTTACCTCCAATGGCCTCCAATACTTGAGGAGTCGTTGTGAAGTATTCAGGTTTCAATTCAGGTTTACCGCAAGATACGAAAGCGATAACCAATGCCATAAGTAATGGCAAATGTAACTTCTTACTCATTTTGTTATAAATTAAATGTTCGTAATTGAAAATTCTCTCAAATATAGCGACTACAGAGAGTCCCTATTCAAGGGGCAAAGATATTAAAAACTACGATACGATGGTTCTCTAAGCGCTAAAATTATAATAATTTATATGAAAATTGGCCTTTCGAATGTGAAAATGATTGAATGTTTGTTGACTTTTTCTTTTAAAGATTTCAACTGTGCTCCTTCCTGTATTTTATATTTCGTGGGTGGTGTTCAATTATTTCGCTACGTAGCATATTACGGTCTATATGGGTATAGATTTCGGTCGTTGTGATGGATTCGTGTCCTAACATGCATTGGATGGCTCGCAGGTTGGCACCGCCTTCGAGCAGATGGGTGGCGAAAGAGTGTCGGAATGTGTGCGGACTGATGTTTTTAGTGATGCCGATTTGTTCGGCTTGCTCCTTGATGATGTGAAAAACCATGATGCGCGAAATGTTTTTCCCTCGTCGGCTGATGAACAGATAGTTCTCAAACTTAGGTTGGATATTCTGCATGTTACGGTCGATAAGGTAGTTTTTGATTTCACGGATGGCAC
This sequence comes from Bacteroides sp., assembly GCA_019417975.1. Classification (GTDB taxonomy): domain Bacteria; phylum Bacteroidota; class Bacteroidia; order Bacteroidales; family Bacteroidaceae; genus DYCT01. The sequence goes on along the minus strand of DYCT01000102.1, from coordinate 5,528 downwards.
GTGGGGAGATAGGAACCAAGCGTTGTTTTTTGCCCTTGCCTTCTACTTGGATAAAACCTTCGTCGAAGTAAAGGTCCGACAGACGTAGGTTGGTCAGTTCCGAAACGCGAAGTCCGCAGCTGTAGAGTGTCTCTAAGATGGCACGGTTGCGTTGCCCTTCGGGTTTGCTGAGGTCGATACTGCTGATTAGGCTGTCAATCTCTTCTACTGTCAGCACTTCGGGGATTGTGAATCCTCGATTGGGTGCCTCAAGGAGTTCGGAAGGGTCTGCTTGAATGTAATCGTTTAGGATTAGGAATCGGAAGAACGATTTTACTCCTGAAATGATGCGGGCTTGTGAACGAGGGTGGATGCCGATGTCGTGAAGCCCGGCCGAGAATGCCTGTAAATCTTCCAAAGTGGTGTTTGTCGGGTTGATGCCTTCGGTCGAGAGGAAAGAGAATAACTTATTTAAGTCGGTAAGATAAGCGTCTAACGTGTTAGGTGAGAATCCCCTTTCCAGCTGCAAGTATTGTTTGTACTTGCGAATTAGGGACTCCTTTTCATCCTTCTTACTGTTTTTCTCGTGCCTTTCCATTTTTTTTTGTACCTTTGCAATTGAAATTGTTGCCACTGCAAAGATATTGAAAACATTCGTAAAATATTGATTTATGAGAATACAAATC
>DYCT01000102.1:0-4853 GCA_019417975.1 Bacteroides sp. | reverse complement strand
GGGCAAACGGGAACCCTCTGTTTATGGAAATACTTCTTTTGAGGACTATTTGCAAGATTTGCGTCGTGCGTATTCCGAAGTGGAAATTTCTTATTTCCAGTCGAATGTAGAAGGTGAGCTGATTGATAAAATTCAAGAAGTAGGTTTTGATGTGGATGGGATTGTGCTCAACGCTGGAGCATATACACATACTTCCATTGCGCTATTGGATGCGATACAGGCAGTGTCGGCACCAGTGGTTGAAGTGCATATCTCAAATGTGCATGCGCGAGAGGAGTTCCGACATGTCTCTATGATTGCTGCTGCTTGCAAAGGCGTGATTTGCGGCTTTGGTCTTCGGTCGTATCAATTGGCAGTGGAGGCTCTTTTAAAAGAATGATAACTAAATGAAAGGATAAAAGGATTATGATGCTAAAACAGACAAAAATCGTTGCGTCTATTTCAGATCAGCGATGTGACGTGGATTTTATTCAACAACTATTCGATGCCGGAATGAATGTGGTACGTATGAATACGGCTCATGCCAGCCGCGAGGGATTTGAGAAGTTGATTGCCAATGTGCGGAAAGTTTCAAATCGTATCGCTATCTTGATGGATACAAAAGGTCCGGAAGTGCGTACAACTTCTTTAAAGGATGGTCAGCCTATCGAGTATAAGACTGGTGAAACGGTAAAGATTATCGGTTGTCCGGAGCAGGAAACCACTCGCGAGTGTATTGCTGTGTCGTATCCTAATTTTGCTCAAGATTTGGCAGTTGGCAGCGATGTGTTGATTGACGATGGTGATTTGGCGTTGAAAGTGGTTGCAAGAGATGCAGATGCGTTGGTTTGTGAGGTGATGAACGATGCCACTTTGGGTAATCGCAAGAGTGTCAATGTGCCGGGCGTGCGTATCAATTTGCCTTCTCTTACAGAAAAAGACCGTAACAATATTTTGTATGGTATTGAAAAGAATATAGACTTTATTGCGCATTCTTTTGTACGCAATCGTCAGGACGTGTTGGATATCCGTGCTTTGCTCGATGCACACAACAGCGATATCAAGATTATTGCCAAGATTGAAAATCAAGAAGGTGTAGATAATATTGATGAGATTCTGGAAGTGGCCGATGGAGTTATGGTGGCTCGTGGCGACTTGGGTATTGAGGTACCGCAAGAACGTATTCCGGGTATTCAGCGATTGCTTATCCGTAAGTGCGTGTTGGCTAAGAAGCCGGTGATTGTAGCTACACAGATGCTGCATACCATGATTAACAATCCGCGTCCTACTCGTGCAGAGGTGACAGATATTGCCAATGCAATCTACTATCGTACGGATGCTTTGATGTTGAGTGGAGAGACAGCATACGGTAAATATCCGGTAGAAGCTGTACGTACCATGGCAAAAGTGGCAGCTCAGGCAGAACGAGATAAAATGTCGGACAACGATATCCGCATCCCAATGGAGGAAAACAGTACGGACGTAACAGCCTTTTTGGCTAAACAGGCAGTGAAAGCTACTACCAAACTGAAAATTCGTGCTATTATCACCGATAGCTTCAGTGGTCGTACTGCTCGCAACTTGGCTGCTTATCGTGGTAAGTATCCGGTCTTGGCCATTTGTTATAAGGAAAAGACCATGCGTCAGTTGGCTCTGTCGTACGGTGTAGAAGCCATTTACATGCCGGAATTGGCCAACGGACAGGAATACTATTTCGCTGCTTTGCGGAAGTTGATTAAAGACGGTGTACTTACCGAAAGCGATATGGTAGCTTACTTGAGTAGTGGAAAGGCCGGTACACAAATATCTTTCTTGGAGTTGAACGTGGTAGGGGATGTGCTGAAATATGCAGACGATTGTGTGCTGCCTAATAGCAACCGTTATTTATAAAATCGGATGATAGAGACTGATTCCATCGATGAGTACATCCTTCGGCATATTGATGACGAGGGAGATTATTTGAGAGCTCTTTATCGCGATACACATGTGAAATTGTTGCGCCCGCGAATGGCTTCCGGCCATTTGCAGGGGCGTATCTTAAAGATGTTTGTGCGGATGATTCGTCCCAAACAAGTATTGGAGATAGGTACGTATAGCGGTTATTCGGCATTGTGTATGGCAGAAGGTTTGGAAGAGGGGGCCCTGTTGCATACATTCGAGATTAATGATGAGCAGGAGGATTTTACGAGACCTTGGCTTGAGAAGTCGCCGTATGCCGATAAGATTCGTTTTTATATAGGTGATGCGTTGCAGATGGTACCTTCGATGGATTTGGCTTTTGATATGGCATTTGTGGATGGCGATAAGCGTAAGTATTTGGAATATTACGAAATGGTATTGGCTAAATTGAATCCCGGGGGATATATCATTGCAGACAATACGTTGTGGGATGGGCATGTGCTTGAGGCACCGCGCGACAACGATAAACAGACATTGGGTATTATGCAGTTCAATGATTTTGTAGCGGCTGATAAACGGGTGGAGAAGGTGATATTCCCATTACGCGATGGCTTGACAGTCATCCGGAAGAAGTGAGATTTGAATATATATAATATAATAATGTATAAGTAGGATATATGGAAACGACCAGACAAAATAAGATAGCTCGACTCATTCAAAAGGAATTGAGCGAGATTTTTTTGCTTCAGACGAAAGCCTTGAATGGGGTGTTGGTGTCTGTGAGCGTAGTGCGCATCAGTCCGGATATGAGTATTGCCCGTGTCTATCTAAGTGTTTTCCCTTCAGAAAAGAGTGCGGAGATAGTACAGAATATCAATGACAATATGAAGTCTATTCGTTACGAGTTGGGTACACGTGTGCGTCATCAGCTTCGTATTATTCCGGAATTGAAGTTTTTTGTAGATGATTCGCTCGATTATATTGAAAAGATTGATCAGTTGCTTAAATAATTGAATTTTTCTTTTTTTATAGCGCGCAGGTATCTGTTCTCGAAGAAGTCGCACAATGCGATTAATGTGATATCGGGAATATCGGTGTGTGGTATTTCGCTTGCCACCATTGCTATGGTATGTGCGCTTTCGGTTATCAATGGATTTCAGGACATGGTGGCTGGATTCTTTACGGTTTTCGACCCGGAGCTGAAGGTTACGCCTTCTATGGGGAAAGTGTTTGATGTTACCGATGAACGTATTCAGAAGCTGAGGGAAATGCCCGAAGTTGCAGTGTTTACAGAGACACTTGAAGATTTTGCCATGCTTCAGTATAAGGATAGGCAGATGATGGGTGTGGTGAAAGGTGTGCAGGATAATTTCGAACAGCTTACGGCAATCGACAGTATTCTTTATGGGAAAGGTAATTTCGTCTTGCATGATGAGGTTGTAGACTATGGTGTGCTGGGGGCGGAACTGATGGCACTGTTGGGCACAGGTATACAGGCGGTGGACCCTATTGAGGTTTATGCTCCTAACAGAGAAGTAAAGGTGAATGTTGCTAATCCGGCAGCTTCGTTTCGGAGCGGACAATTGTTTTCTCCGGGCGTGATTTTTGCCGTTAATCAGCAGAAGTACGATGCTTCGTATGTGCTTACTTCCTTAGATTTTGCCAGGAAACTTTTCGGATATACTACGGAGGTGTCGGCTGTTGAACTTCGGCTAAAGCCGGAGGTCAATGCCTATCGGGTCAAGCAGCAGATAGCATCTTTGTTGGGGGCGGACTTTATTGTGCGCGACCGATATGAACAGCAAGAGGATGTGTTTCGTATTATGGAGGTCGAGAAGTTAGTGTCTTATCTTTTTCTGACTTTTATCCTTTTGATAGCTTCGTTCAATATGGTTGGTAGCATTTCAATGTTGATATTGGATAAGAAAGACGACGTGGTGACATTGCGTAATCTGGGTGCTGATGATAAGCTGATTTCTCGTATCTTCCTTTTTGAAGGCTGTATGATATCAGCGTTTGGGGCTTTGGTAGGAATAGCAATCGGGTTGTTGCTTTGCTATATTCAGATTCGCTTTGGCGTCATTGCCTTGGGTAGTGCTGATGGAAGTTTTGTGGTCGATGCTTATCCTGTAAGTGTGCATGGGGTAGATATAGCCGTGATTTTAGTTACCGTACTCTGTGTCGGATTTTTGGCGGTCTGGTATCCTGTGCATTATTTTAGTCATCGGTTGCTTGGCAAGTGATAGCCCTATAAATGTTGGTAGATACAAAAAAGCTACTCCATGCGGAGCAGCTTTTTTATTTATGCGGTAAGAATTATTGTTTATTCTTCTTTTCTGTTTTTTCAGGACGAGGCAGCAATGCTTTTCTTGAAAGTTTGAATTTACCTGTCTTCGGGTCGATTTCCAGTAACTTCACTTCGATTTCGTCGCCTTCTTTCAAACCAGCTTCTTCGATTGTCTCCAAACGTTTCCAGTCGATTTCTGAAATGTGGAGCAAACCGTCTTTACCCGGTAAGAATTCGATGAATGCACCGTAAGGCATGATAGAACGAACTTTACCTTTGTATACTTCGCCTACTTCAGGCACAGCAACGATTGCTTTTACCATGCGGATAGCAGTTTCGATTGATTCCTTGTTGGTACCAGAGATTTCGATTCTGCCTGCGCCATCTATTTCTTCGATAGTGATTGTAGCGCCGGAATCCTCTTGAATGCCTTGGATAATCTTACCGCCCGGGCCGATTACTGCACCGATAAATTCTTTCGGGATAGTCATGGTCTCAATGCGAGGAGCATGGTCTTTCAGGTCAGCGCGAGGTTCTGCGATTGTATCAGTAATTTTGCCCAAGATGTATTCGCGACCTTCTTTTGCTTGCAACAATGCTTTTTCGAGGATGTCGTAAGTCAAACCGTCGCATTTGATATCCATCTGAGTAGCAGTGATACCGTCTTTTGTTCCGGTTACCTTGAAGT
>DYCT01000101.1 GCA_019417975.1 Bacteroides sp. | reverse complement strand
CCTCTGATTAACAGTCAGATGCTCTAACCGACTGAGCTAAGGAAGAATGTTTTTCCCAAATGCGATGCAAAAGTAATAGGAAATATTGAAATATGCAATATCTTTGCAAAAAAAAAATCAAAATGGACAAAATTATTGGCATGGGCAATGCCCTTACAGATATATTAGCGACTTTGGAGAGTGACCAAACCTTGGTGGAAATGGGACTGCCCAAAGGTAGTATGCAGCTTATTGATGAACCTAAGCTACAGCAGATTAACGATAAATTTGCTACGATAAATACGCATGTTGCAACCGGTGGTTCGGCAGGAAATACCATTATTGCACTTGCTTCGTTGGGCGCAGAGACCGGATTTATCGGAAAAACAGGAAAAGATGAATTTGGTACCTTTTTTCGTGAGACTTACGAAAAAAAGAATATTGAGTGTAAACTTTTAACTTCCGACTTGCCTTCGGGTGTGGCTTCTACTTTCATCTCCCCCGATGGTGAGCGCACTTTCGGTACTTACTTGGGAGCTGCTGCCACCCTTACAGCCGAGGATCTTACCTCCGAGATGTTCAAAGGATATACCTATTTATATATAGAAGGTTATTTGGTACAAGACCACGACATGATACTTCGCGCCATCGAATTGGCCAAGAATGCCGGATTGCAAATCTGCATCGATTTGGCAAGTTACAACATTGTGGAAAACGATCATGCGTTTTTTACAATGCTTATCAATAAGTATGTGGACATTGTATTTGCAAATGAAGAAGAAGCCAAAGCTTTCACGGGTAAAGAGCCGGAAGAGGCTCTCAACGAAATAGCCCGGATGTGTAGCATTGCCATCGTTAAACTTGGAAGCAAGGGCTCTTTGATAAAAAAAGGAACAGAGGAAATACATGTGGAGGCATTGCCGGTGAAGAAGGTGATAGATACTACCGGAGCAGGCGATTATTTTGCTGCCGGGTTCCTTTACGGGCTTACTTGCGGATATTCTTTGGATAAGTGTGCCAAGATAGGTTCCACATTGGCAGGATTTATTGTCCAAACCATCGGGGCCAGTATTTCGAAAGAAAAATGGGACGAAATAAAATTAAATATCAATAAGATTCTTTCCAAGTAAAAAGTTTTCCACTACTTTAGCGTCAAAACAAATATTGAGTATGAAAAAACTGTCCTATAAAAAGCTAATTGTCAGTTTTGTAATCTGTATAACCGGTCTTTGTGTGCTTGGATTCAAAGGTGATAACCGTAATTTTCAGATTGCTAAAAACCTGGATATTTTCAATGCCATCTTTAAAGAACTGGATATGTTTTATGTCGACACCATCAATCCTGACAAGGTGGTTCGTGCAGGTATCGATGCCATGCTGATGGAGTTGGACCCTTACACCAACTATTTTCCGGAAGAAGATTTGGGCGACTTCAAACAAATGGTTACCGGAAAATATGGTGGAATCGGTTCGCTCATCACTTTCTACAAGCCCAAAAACCGTGTGGCCATAGCCGAGCCTTTTGAGAATACTCCGGCAGCTAAAGCCGGTTTGAAAGCCGGTGATGTCATTCTGGAAATTAACGGAAAAGATACAGAGGGCAAAAAGAACGATGAAGTAAGCAATATGCTTCGAGGAGAGATAGGTACCAGCTTTTTAATGAAAGTAGAGCGTCGGGGTGAAAAGAAACCGTTGCAATTCAAAATCACACGCGAATCTATTCAAATCAGTCCGGTACCCTATTACGGAGTGTTGTGCGACAGTATCGGATATATTGTTTTGACCAGCTTTACCGACAATTGTGCCAAGGATGTACGCAAGGCATTCATCGAATTGAAACAGCAAGGCATCAACCGCTTGATATTCGATTTGCGGAACAATGGTGGGGGTGTGCTTGATGAAGCGATAGACATTATCAGTATGTTTGTACCAAAAGGGAAAGATGTGATTTCTACACGTGGTAAAATCAAACAATGGAATCGCACTTATACCACTACCCGTGAGCCTCTTGATACAGAGATTCCTTTGGTCGTATTGGTAAACAGCGGCTCAGCATCGGCTTCCGAGATTGTAGCAGGTGCATTGCAAGACTTAGACCGTGCCGTCATCATGGGTACACGCACGTTTGGTAAAGGTCTGGTACAGGCCAGTAGAGATTTACCTTACAATGGCAATTTGAAAATTACAATTTCCAAATATTATATTCCCAGCGGACGATGTATCCAAGCCATCGATTATACACACCGTAATGAAGACGGCAGTGTGGGCCGTATCCCCGATAGCTTAACCACTGTTTTCCACACAGCTGCCGGTAGAGAAGTGCGCGATGGAGGAGGTATCCGCCCCGATAAAGAAATAAAGGCTGAAAAGATGTCGAATATTTTATTCTATCTCACGATAGAAAATGTGATTTTCGACTATGCTACAGATTATTGTTTGGCTCATCCTACTATACCGGAAGTGCAGCAATTTGAAATCTCAGACCAGGACTATGTAGCGTTTAAAGAGCATGTAAAGAAGGCCGATTTCAAATACGACCGGCAAAGCGAAAAGGTACTGAAGAACTTGAAAGAGATTGCGGAGTTCGAAGGTTATATGGATGATGCTTCGGATGAGTTTAAAGCATTGGAGCAAAAGTTGACTCACAACCTTGACAAAGATTTGGATCATTTTTCGAAAGATATCAAGGATATGTTGGCCAACGAAATTGTGAAGCGTTACTATTTCCAGCGCGGTGCAATCCAGCAACAGCTGAAAGGTGATAAATGGGTGAAAGAAGCGGTCGAATTGCTTAACAATACAGCCGAGTATGATAATGTATTCTTGCTTACTCCGGCTAAAGATGAAAAAAAGTAGGTAACCATAGCGTAAGATACAAATAATAGAATTCCCCTGTTGCACAGCTGTTGCAACAGGGGAATTCTATTAGAATGATTGTGATATGTTCTCTCTCTCTTATTATTGTTTGCTTTTCTTCAGTTCTTCGGGCGATACCAACCGATATAATTTATCGCTCGGACGAATTTTCTCCGGCACTTTGAATGAGACATGTTCTCCTTTGTGTACCACATCTACCGGTTTTAAGTTTACCCGTGCTTCGTCTAGTGTCAGGAACAACGCTCCTGTGGTAGGTCCTGTTATCAGCAGACGGTCGCCTTTTTTAATCTCGGCAGCTTCCACCAAAAATTCAGCTACACCCAGATTGGAGAAGTATTTGATGCCTTTTCCGGCATATACCTTACGCTCGGTCGCTTCCGAACCATAGTTTTTGCTCCATTCTCCCAGACGCTGTCCCAAATAATAGCCATTCCAGAATCCGCGATTGAAGACCGTCTTCAGTCGTTCGTCCCAGCCTTTCACCTTCTCTTCGCTGAAAGTGCCTTCGAGGTATGCCTGAATAGCTTGTTTGTAACATTCCACCACTGTACGTACATACTCAGGTCCGCGAGCACGTCCCTCAATCTTAAATACCCGTACGCCTGCTTCTATCATCTCATCCATAAAATGAATGGTCTTCAAGTCCTTTGGCGACATGATATATTGGTTTTCAATATCCAACTCGATATCGCTTTCCCGGTCTTTTACCGTATAGGCTCGGCGACACACCTGCATACAAGCTCCTCTGTTGGCCGATGCATTCAGCTCATTCAAGCTAAGATAGCATTTACCGGAAACTGCCATGCAGAGAGCTCCGTGACAAAACATCTCAATGCGTACAGGCTCTCCACTCGGGCCACAGATTTTATCCTCATGAATCTGTCGGTAAATCTCAGTCACTTGTTTTAAGTTCAATTCGCGAGCCAATACCACCACATCGGCAAATTGTGCATAGAATTTCAATGCAGCGGCATTCGATATGTTCAATTGGGTAGACAAATGCACTTCCTGACCTATCTCGCGGCAATACGTCATCACGGCTACATCGGCCGCAATAACTGCCGAAATGCCGGCTTCGTGTGCGGCATCCACAATGCGACGCATCAATGGGATATCTTCATCATAAATGATGGTATTGATGGTCAGATAACTTTTTAATCCGTGGTCATCACAGATTTTAGCAATTTCCTTTAGGTCATCGATGGTGAATGTGCTGGCCGAACGGGCACGCATATTCAAGCTCTCAATGCCAAAATAGATAGAATCGGCTCCGGCCTGTATAGCAGCTGCCAACGATTCGCGCGAGCCCACGGGGGCCATAATCTCAAAATCCTTTATACTGTACATAGCTTGCATATTATTCAGAATTGATAGGGCAAAGGTACGATTTTTTTGCGTATTTTTGCAGCCAAACAAGTGTAAGAATATGAAGATAGGCAACATAGACCTTGGCAAACAGCCTGTGTTATTGGCACCCATGGAGGATGTGACCGACCCGGCCTTCCGGCTGATGTGTAAAAAGTTTGGTGCCGATATGGTGTATACCGAGTTTGTGTCGAGCGATGCACTCATCCGATTGGTAAATAAAACCACTCAGAAACTGACTATTTGTGACGAAGAACGTCCGGTAGCAATCCAGATTTATGGCAAAGATACTGAAGCTATGGTGGGCGCAGCCCGTATTGTGGAAGAAGCACATCCCGACATCTTGGATATCAACTTCGGATGTCCGGTGAAGAAAGTAGCCGGAAAAGGAGCCGGAGCCGGCATGTTGCAGAATATCCCCAAAATGCTCGAAATCACCCGAGCTGTAGTCGATGCGGTGAAAATACCCGTTACTGTAAAGACCCGATTGGGATGGGATGCCGACCATAAAATTATTGTGGACTTGGCCGAACAACTGCAAGACTGCGGTATTGCGGCTTTGGCCATCCATGGACGTACCCGTGCTCAGATGTACACCGGTGAGGCTGACTGGACTTTGATAGGCGAGGTGAAAAACAATCCGCGTATGCATATTCCCATTATCGGCAATGGAGACGTCACTTCTCCTCAACAAGCGAAACAGTGTTTCGACCGTTATGGGGTAGATGGTATCATGATTGGGCGAGGCAGTATTGGCCGTCCCTGGATTTTCAAGGAGGTGAAACATTACTTGACTACCGGTGCTGAACTGGAACCTCTTTCTTTTGAATGGAAACTGAATGTCTTGCGCGAGGAAGTTCTCAACAGCGTGGCTCGTTTGGACGAGCGCAGAGGTATTATTCATATCCGACGACATCTGGCTGCTACTCCTCTTTTCAAAGGAATTCCTAATTTCCGCGAGACACGCATTGCCATGCTTCGTACCGAGTCGGTCGAAGAACTGTTCCGTATCTTCGACTCTATCACTCCTCCTCAAACTGAAATTTAAAGCTGACGAATTATGATACTTACAGCCGAAAAAGACCCGATGGGAGCAGCTATAGCCGACTATTGGAAACATCGGAAAGCAGGTCGACTGCGTGTGCTCTCTTCTATGTTTGATGAAGACGAATTGCCTGTACCCCAATTATTCCGTACTCTCAAGCAGATGCCTGTTCTGGAACAGAAAGCGTTGCAGTTGGCTTCTGGGAGGATTTTGGATGTCGGTGCCGGGAGTGGTTGCCATTCGTTGGCGTTACAAGATATGGGAAAAGTGGTATGGCCCATTGATATTTCCCCCTTGTCGGTCAGAGTAATGCAGGAACGAGGGTTGCCTCAAGCAGCGATATGCGACCTTTTCGGTCCGGAACTTACGGGTACTTTCGATACCATTTTGATGTTGATGAATGGGTCGGGGATTGTGGGTAAATTGGAACGGATGCCTCTTTTCTTCCAACGGGTGGAGCAACTCTTAGCTCCCGATGGTTGTGTGTTGATGGATAGTAGCGACCTACGCTATCTCTTTGAGAACGAAGATGGAAGTTTTGATATCAACCTGAATGCGGCTTATTATGGTGAGGTAGACTTCCGGATGAAATACAAAAGAGTGGAAGGAGAGACGTTCGACTGGCTGTATGTCGATTTTCAGACATTGAGTCATTATGCTCTACAAGCCGGCTTCCAAGTCGAAATGCTGCACGAAGGCAAGCATTACGACTATTTAGCCCGCATAAAGCGAAAGTCTATTTAAGCACTTTCATGGTATAGATTATTCCATCGAACAATTCTACATGCACCAAGTAAATGCCCGAAGGGTAAGTCGAGAATGCAATAGGCTTGCCATCGGCTGCTTTACGGACCAGACAATTACCTTGTAGGTCATAGACCTCAATGCCAAGAATCGGTTGGGTAGCTGTAACAGTAAGTTGCCCATCTGTTAAAACCACTTTGGGTGAATCGTATTCCTGGGCAGGCTGTTCTTCTATGCCCAATGGCAAATGTCCTTCGGTAAGCCCTTGGAAGAATATTGAAACCGGAATAAATCCTTGTTTGTCAACAAACTCTGCTTCCGGAACGGAAAGACGGACTTTGTGTGTACCTGCCTTTACAGCTCCCAGGTTTATAATTCGATTGTCTATGACATCGCCCGGACACCAGTTGCTAAACGATTGCCATGTCGCGTCTGTCTTCTTAAAGAATCCATAGATATTGTTTCCCTGTGTATTGTATTTTCGGAACGGTTCGCACGATGTACGTCCGGGTTTATACGTCATTGCCAATTCATCATCTACAAATATATAATGCCAGCGTCGGCTGTACTCTTCTCCACCGGCATTTGCTCCATGATTGGAAGTGACCAGTACCAACTGTCCGTCTTCTACATCGACAGGCACATCGAATGTGTAAGTCTTTACGGTCTTTCCAATGGTGTCGGTGCAATTTTCATGGTAGTTGTTTACATTTACACCACCCATGTATTCAGGCATCTTGATAACGATAGGTACCAGCACATTCTTGTCTGTCAGAGGCTGAGGGTTCCACGTGGAAAATTCCATTGAGCCGAAAAATACATCGTTACGTCCTTCGCATCCGCTGACTTGCTGATTGGCAGCATAAGGGATTCCAAACAATTCGAACTCCACCCAAAAAGCATATTTCTCTCGTAGCGCTTTATCGCGGAAGATATAGCTGAGGTAATCTACCTGAAAGCTATAAGGTACTACATCGGGCTGTCTGTTTTTGTTCATAAAAGGAGTAATGAAGCGTCCCAACTCAATGCGGTCGGCTGTGAAATTTAAAGCCTCATATTCTTCTAATTCCTTGGGGATAAGTGCCAGATTGATGTTTCCGATTCGGTCGTAATTATCACAGCAGGCTCTTACCCATACATTCATCT
>DYCT01000100.1:1468-7162 GCA_019417975.1 Bacteroides sp. | reverse complement strand
TCATAAATCTACCCTTAATCGTGTATTGGATGATAGTTGCGGATTTTAGGTTTAAGTTTTTCCGGACGGCAAAAAACATTTATGCTCGTTGGAATTTTTTGCTTACCTTCATGAGGTTGATGGCGTAGGTTGTTACGTTCTGTGCCTCCTGAATCATTGTCAGATATATCATGCTGACCTTGACACTTCCGTTTTGGTTTTGAATTCGCTTGAGTTCTTCGCGTTTCAGATGTGCCAGTTCGTTATAGATACGGTTGGCACGCATGACGAATTCGGGCAAGTCATCGTATTGATTGGTCTCAATATGTGTATGTACGTCTTTTATGAAATTGGTAATTTCTTCACTGATGATGGAAAATTCCGCTTTTTGCACATTGTCCAGTGGGTTGAAGTTGTTATCAATATGCTCTAAACAAGGCTCAATAAGGCGTCCTACACTGTACACCAACTCGCTTGCAAAATCATTTCCTTGATAATAGTAAAGTCCTTTTTCAAGCACCATCTCGTTGCCCAGACGACTCATGGCTACAGTTCCGATACGTTTCATTTGCTTGATTTGCAATTTCTCAAATTTGGTAGCACCCATTGCTTTACGCATTCCACGTAAGTTTTCGTTCATAAAGGCTGATACGGCTCGTCCGAAATTCTCTTCTACATAGTTTAATACTCTTCCCAATTCTTTTCGTGTATGCTCTTGTAGCAAAGTCAGTGCTTCTTTTGAGTCTGTACTTTTTAGCAGACGGCTGACCGTAGGATTGTCTTGTTCGCGCTTTTTCTTGTTTTTATAGATAATCTGGCTACGGATGAGTGAGAATACGGCGATGGCAATAAGGACAACAATCGCAACAGTGCCTGCATAATGAATGAACAGTGTTACGAAAAAGCAGATAGTGAATGCGGCACCGGCTGTGAGAAACCATCCACCGATGACGCTTAACACACCTGTGATACGATAGACAGCCGAATCGCGTCCCCAAGCACGGTCGGCCAGCGAAGTACCCATAGCTACCATAAAGGTGACATAAGTAGTAGACAGCGGTAATTTAAGTGAGGTACCTAATGCAATGAGCAGACCAGCCAAGACCAAATTGACCGAAGCGCGTACCAAGTCGAAAGCTGCACCATCGGCAATGATGGCTTCGTCTTTGCGGAATCGATTGTTAATCCACTCTTTGGCTGAATCGGGCACAATGTGCATCACCGAGTTGGCCATGTTCATGCTGAGGCGTACCAAGGTGCGGGCTACGGGAGTGCTTCCAAATACTTCATCCCCTTCGTCTTGTCGTGACAGGTCGACAGATGTTTTTACTACAGCCTGAGCCTTTTTAGACGTCATCAGTGCGTAGACCATGACTAATCCTGCAGCGATGAGGAAATACCAGGGCGTTTTGGCAGAGCCGAGCAGTGAGTTCATCAAATGGGTATCCGGATTGGCATTGTTGCTGATAAGATCCATATAAGAGGAATAACCGGCTAAAGGTACACCAATAAAGTTTACCAAGTCGTTTCCGGCAAAAGCCAATGCCAAGGCAAACGTGCCGAGCAGCACAACTATCTTGAAAACATTGATTTTAAGCCAGTGTAGAATTTGCATCAGAATTGTGAAGAAGACGAAGCATCCTCCGATGATTGCAGGTGTGTAAGTGGCAACCCATGTTTTGGCATCTGGGGTCATGAAAGCACTATCTTTCAGTCCCTTGATAAGCATAAAATAGATAATGGCTGTTGTTGCTATACCTCCGAATATGCCGATGGTGTAACGCATATTCTTCTTATAATTGAAGGTAAAGACGATACGGGCAATCCATTGCACCAGCATACCGAAGAAGAATGCGATGGCTACTGATACAAAAATGGCCATGATAACAGACAAGGCTTTATCGGTGTTAAGATAGTCGCCGATGCTAAGCGTGGGGTCCATTCTGCTTTTTACCAATGCGAGAGCAAACGACCCGCCCAACAGTTCGAATACCATGGAGACAGTGGTCGAGGTAGGCATACCCATGGAGTTGAATAGGTCGAGCAAGACCACATCGGTTAGCATGACTCCCAATAGGATGCACATAATTTCCGAGAAATAAAAATACTGGGGCTGATAGATGCCATGCCGAGCAATGTCCATCATACCGTTGGACAGTGATGCCCCCAATAATACACCAATGGCAGCAATGATTAAAATCGTTTTGAACGAAGCAGCTTTGGCTCCGATGGCAGAATTGAGAAAATTGACAGCATCATTGCTGACCCCTACCATCAAATCGAAAATGGCAAGCCCAAATAAAAGAATGACAATCAGTAAATAAAATGTTTCCATGTTGTATTGTTTATGACTTTGCAAAGAAACGTGTATCTTGTTTCGATGCTATGTCACAGACATTACGGACATGTTACATTTTATTTTTGTGGCGTGTTTCGTTCTTTCAAATAGTTGTAGAACGTATATTGAGCTCGCACTTCCGGTTGGTCGTTATGTTTGAATATGTTGTTCAGTTCAGCGTCCAACTGACAAGCTTTGCGGTTGTCGGACAGTTGGATGTTTAGCATATCAATGATTTCATCTTTGTTTTTCCCGGTGACAGGTATCACAGCTTCGATACGTTTGTAGAGGTTGCGTTTCATCCAGTCGGGTGAACCCAAATAGACAATCGGGTTTCCTTTGTTGCCAAAGTACCAAATACGGGTGTGCTCCAAGAAACTGTCTACAATGCGAGTCACTTTGATATTGGCACTGTAAGGCTGTTCCGGCTTAAGGCAGCAGATACCTCTTACGATTAAGTCGATTTTTACACCGGCTAAGCTTGCTTTGTAAAGCTCATCTATCATAGCCTGATCTTGCAAAGCATTCATCTTTAGTATTATTCTACCTGATTTTCCTTGCTTTGCCAGGTTTGTCTCTCGGTGTATAAGCCGTTTGAGGGTAGGTACTAAATTGAATTGAGCAACCAATAGTCGTTTGAATTTAGGGTTAGGATTGTCTTGCTGCAAAACCTTGAAGAGGTTGTGTAAATCATCAACGATAACTCGGTTGCAAGTGAACAGTCCGGTGTCGGCATATACCTTAGCCGTATCTTCATTGAAGTTTCCTGTGCTTACATAAGCATAACTGCGTATTTGTTCGCCTTTACTGTTCTGTCGGAGTACAAGGGCTACTTTGGCATGCACCTTCAAACCGGGTATGCTATATATAATATGTATACCTGCCCGTTGCATCATCTCGGCAGTCTGCAAGTTGTTTTCTTCATCAAATCGGGCTTTCAATTCCACAAAAACAGTCACTTTTTTCCCATTTTGGGCTGCTGCAATAAGGGTGTTGATAACAGCAGAGTTCTCAGCCACTCGATATTGGGTAATCATAATCTCTTTCGTGGCCGGGTCGTGTACTGCTTCGTACAAGAAGTGAATGAAGTGGTTGAACGAATAGTATGGGAAATGAATCAATAAGTCGCGTTGTCGTACGTATTGGAAGATTGAATTCTTTTCGTCAAGACATTGCAGGTTCATAGGCCGTGGCTTTTCGCAACCTTTCAGGGCTTTGTTCGGATTGGGTAGGTGGCATAAATCTTCCAAATTCAAATGTTTGTCACCCGGAATCAATTCATCGGGTTTGATATTGTATGAAGTCCTGATAAATTCCAAAAAATCATCGGGCATTTGTCTGTCGTACACAAAGCGGCATACAGCTCCTATCTTGCGTTTTTTCACTTTTTTCTTTACCTGCTCCACAATGCCTCCAGTCGAAGTATCGTCTATTAGGATATCAGCGTCGCGTGATATTTTAAAACAGTAAGCACAATCCACTCGAAAAGCAGGAAACAACTTCCCGATGTTGGCTTTTACAATGTCCTCCATAAACATGAGGTAGTAATTGCCATTGTGCTCGGGCAATTCGATGAACCGTGGCACTTTGCTATAAGGGAGTTTAAGTACAAAATAATAGGGGCGGCTATCGTGATTTCTTAAACGGTAAAGGCGGACAGCCAAGTATTGACGGTTATCGCGCAGAAAGGTAGATACGTGCTCTTTCCATACAGGTACCGGTTGTAGATAGGGGAAAATCTCTTCTTGGAAGTATCTGGAAATAAATTCTTTGTGGAATTCTTCTATCTGCGAGTCTTGATAAAAGATGATATGATTGCGAGCCAACTCAGGCAGAATTTTATGCTCATAGATTCGTATACGGTCTTCCAACTGACTGTTTACGATTTGGGTGATGGATTGGATGATATGTTCAGCTTGTCGGACAGATTCCTCATCGGTGCGGGCACCCGATATAATGGCTTTATGGTCGGCTACTCGAATCTGATAGAATTCCTCCAAATTCGATGAGTATATTGATATGAAATTGATACGCTCGTATATAGGGAGCGAATCATCATCTGCTTCCAATAGGACACGGTGGTTGAACGACAACCAACTGATGTCGCGTTCCAGATATTGATAGCTGTATTTCATAATATCAGTCCTTTCTAGGTTCAAGGTTTGAATAATGGGGTAAATATAGTATATTTGCTTGATGAAAACAACAAAATGATATGTTAAGAATCGGATTATTGTCGGATACCCATGGATATTGGGATGAAAAATATGTTAAATACTTCGAAAACTGTGACGAAGTGTGGCATGCAGGTGATATTGGGTCTATGGAATTGGTGCAGAAATTTCAACGTTTTCGACCGTTTCGTGCAGTATATGGGAATATTGATGGACAGGATATCCGTAGGCTTTTTCCGCAGACGTTACGATTTCAAGTCGAAGGGGCAGAGGTGTTGATAAAGCATATTGGCGGCTATCCGGGTAATTACGATTCTTCGGTGCGAGGTAGTTTGTTGGTGCGTCCACCCAAACTGTTTATTAGCGGACATTCGCATATATTAAAAGTAAAATATGATAAGACATTGGATATGTTGCATATCAATCCGGGAGCAGCAGGCATTTATGGATTCCACAAAGTGCGTACGTTGGTCAGATTCTCGGTCGACAACGGTGTTTTTAAAGATTTGGAAGTAATAGAGCTGGCCGATTGATTTTGGAGTATATATTTGTGAAAAAGAAGAACTTTTCCGAACTTTGTGCGTTATTTATGGTTAATAATGTGACATTAAAAATATGAAGACCTATTTGGTGACCGGAGCAGCCGGTTTTATCGGTGCGAATTATTTGAAATATATTTTATTGAAGCATTCGGATATCAAGGTTGTTGTGCTTGATTTGCTGACTTATGCCGGCAATTTAGGTACGATTGCTGAAGATATAGACCACAATCGGTGCGAGTTTGTTAAGGGCGATATCTGCGACAGAGAATTGGCAGATAAGCTTTTTGGCGAATATCAATTTGATTATGTGGTGAATTTTGCTGCTGAAAGTCATGTAGATCGAAGTATTGAGAATCCTCAACTTTTTCTTATAACGAATATATTAGGGACTCAAAATTTGTTGGATGCAGCCCGCAGACATTGGACAGTAGGAAAAGGGACAGACGGTTATCCTTTATGGCGTGAAGGCGTGCGCTTTCATCAGGTTTCGACCGATGAGGTGTATGGCAGCTTGGGCGAAGAAGGTTTTTTTACCGAAGAGACTCCTCTCTGCCCGCATAGCCCATATAGTGCATCGAAAACCAGTGCAGATATGATTGTATGTGCTTATCGCGACACATATAAAATGCCGGTTAGCATTACCCGTTGCTCTAATAATTAC
>DYCT01000100.1:0-1458 GCA_019417975.1 Bacteroides sp. | reverse complement strand
GATACCTCTGATTATAAAGAATATTTTAGAAGGAAAGAACTTGCCGGTGTATGGCGATGGCAAGAATGTGCGCGATTGGCTTTATGTGGAAGATCATTGTAGAGCTATCGACTTGGTGGTGCGTCGAGGACGGGCCGGCGAAGTGTATAATGTAGGCGGACATAATGAGAAACAGAATATAGAAATAGTAAAGCTAACTCTTGAAACGATGCGTCGGCTGATGACGGAACATCCTGAATATCGTTCTGTCTTGAAGAAAAAAGAGTTGGACCAAGAGGGAAATATCCGTATTGATTGGATAAATGAATCATTGATAACCTTTGTCAAGGACCGTTTGGGGCATGACCAGCGTTATGCTATAGACCCCACTAAAATAACACGTGAATTGGGGTGGTATCCTGAAACAATGTTTGCCGATGGGATTGTTAAAACCATAGAATGGTATTTGAACCATCAAGACTGGGTAGAAGATGTGACAAGCGGTGATTATCAAAAATATTACGAACGAATGTACGAAGGCCGATAGGCGCAAGAATAACGAAATAGAATTATGGTATCAGTTGACGGACTTACTGTAGAGTTTGGGGGAACTACGCTCTTTAGTGATATATCTTTTGTAATTAACGAGAAAGACCGTATTGCTTTGATGGGCAAGAATGGTGCAGGTAAATCCACTTTGTTGAAAATATTGGCGGGAGTACGGCAGCCGACCCGTGGAAAAGTGTCGGCTCCGAAAGATTGTGTGATTGCTTATTTGCCACAGCATCTGATGACGGAAGATGGAAGAACTGTGTTTGAAGAGACATCGCAGGCATTTGCACATCTGCATGAGATGGAAGCCGAGATAGAACGATTGAATAACGAACTGGCGGTACGCACCGATTATGAGAGTGATGATTATATGGCTTTGATAGAGAAGGTAGCCATGCTGAGCGAGAAGTTTTATGCAATAGATTCTACCCATTTCGAAGAAGATGTAGAGAAGGCATTGTTGGGCTTGGGTTTTGAACGTTCTGATTTCAACCGACCGACAAGCGACTTTAGTGGAGGTTGGCGTATGCGTATCGAGCTGGCTAAACTTTTGTTGCAGAAACCCGATGTGCTTTTGCTGGACGAGCCTACCAACCATTTGGACATTGAGTCTATTCAGTGGTTGGAAGACTTTTTGATAGAGAGTGCTAAAGCAGTGATTGTAATCAGTCACGACCGTAAATTTGTGGATAATATTACGACTCGTACCATTGAAGTGACAATGGGACGTATTTATGATTATAAGGTAAATTATTCTCAATATTTGCAATTGCGTAAGGAACGTCGTGAACAGCAGCAGAAGCAGTATGACGACCAACAGAAGATGATTGCGGAAACCAAAGAATTTATTGAACGCTTTAAAGGAACTTATAGTCCTTAATTCCGCAACACTATAATTTAACTTTATTTATAAGTTCCTGAGCAACA
>DYCT01000010.1:9407-16029 GCA_019417975.1 Bacteroides sp. | reverse complement strand
CACGCGCGTAGAAATACCGGTAAGAATCTCATAAGGAATCGTATCGAGAATATCCGACAAGACTGTCACCGGCAGATTATCGCCAAAGATTTCCACCTGGTCGCCTTCCTTACAAGGGATATCGGTAACATCAATCATACACACATCCATACAAATATTACCCACATAATAAGCCTTATGCCCATTTACCAAACAATAGCCATGTCTGTTGCCCAAATGACGGTTCAGCCCATCGGCATATCCAATAGGAATAGCGGCAATACGCGAGTCACGGTCAAGGGTGCCTTTTCGACTATACCCTACCGTATCATCGCACGGCACATCCTTTATTTGCAAAATGGTGGTATGCAACGAGCTCACGTTATGAATAATCGAATTGTCCACCGGATTGATACCATAAAGTCCGATGCCCAAACGTACCATATCGAACTGTGCTCCGGGAAAACGTTCAATACCTGCTGAATTACAGATATGACGCAGTATCTTATGCGGAAAAGCATCTTGCAACTGAGCTGCTGCCCGCTCGAAAGTTTCTATCTGCATGCGGGTAAAGGCATCGAAACGCTCACTGTCGCTTCCCACAAGATGTGAGAATACCGAACGAGGGATTACAGCGGTCTGCCCCTTCAACACTTCTATCAAATGCGGAATCTCTTCGGATCTGAATCCCAGACGATGCATTCCTGTATCCAACTTAATGTGTACCGGAAAGTCGGTAATGCCCTCTTTCTTCGCTTCTTTTATCAAAGCTTCGAGCAAATGGAAACTATAGATTTCGGGTTCCAACTTATAATCAAACAAAGTCTTGAAAGCAGAGATTTCCGGATTCATAATCAAAATGGAACTGGTGATACCTGCCTTCCGAAGTTCTGACCCTTCATCGGCAACCGCTACAGCCAAATAATCGACCTTATGGTCTTGCAAAGTCTTGGCTATCTCGTACGAGCCGGCTCCATAAGCCGATGCCTTAATCATACAAACCATCTTGGTATCGGCATGCAAACGACTGCGGAAATAATTCAGATTATCGACCAATGCACTCAGATTAATGGAAAGAATGGTTTCATGTACTTTCAGTTCAAGTGATTCTGATATTTCTTCAAAATGAAACTTACGGGCACCCTTAATCAAGACTAACTCGTTGCGTAAATTCTGATAGACATCGGATGCTAAAAAAGCAACCGTATCCGGAAAGAAATACTTTTCTACATTAAACTTGTTTTCAGCCAGCGACAATTCCTGACCGATTCCTATAAACTTGTCAATCCCCCTACTATGCACATATTGCGCCACCTTGCGATAGAGCATGTTGTTACTCTGTCCGGTTTCCAACATATCGCTCAGAATAAGTGTCCGCTTCATTTTCTTGCTCTGCGAACGGCGGAACTGAAAATCAAGTGCAATATCGAGCGATGCCAAATCAGAATTATAAGTGTCGTTGATGAGGATACATCCATTTTTCCCTTCTTTCACTTCCAAGCGCATAGCCACCGGTTCCAGATGTGCCATCCCATATTGAATCTGTTCGAGAGTAAGCATCAGATAAATACATACAGCCAAACAGTGAAGCGAATTTTCAATCGAAGCATCGTCAATGAAAGGAATCTGATATTCGCTCTCGATTCCTAAATAGCGGAACAGAATGCGTGTATGGTCTTCGTATTTCTGAATACCACGGATAAAAAGCGGACGTTCGGAGTCTTTCTGCGACCAGGCAATCTCCTTGGCGGTAAACAAACTCTTGTTCACACAAGTGGAAATAAGTTCATTGTCGCCATTATAAATAATGACATCACATCCTTTAAACAAAGTAAGCTTTTCGAGGCATTTTTCCTGCAAAGACGTAAAATTCTCCTGATGCGCCCCACCGATGTTGGTCAAAACACCAATAGTAGGACGAATGATGCTTTGCAGAGAATCCATTTCTCCTTGCTCGGAAATACCAGCTTCGAAGATACCCAAATCGGCTTGTTCGTTAAGCATCCACACAGAAAGAGGGACTCCTATCTGCGAATTATAACTACGGGGAGAACGGACAATGGCACGGGTGGAACTCAAAAGCTGATAAAGCCACTCCTTCACAACGGTTTTACCATTGCTGCCCGTAATGCCGATGACAGGCATCTGATACCGACAACGATGAACCTCTGCCAAGCGCTGCAAAGCCTTCAATGGGTCGGACACTTGCAAGAAATTGGCATCTTGAAACGTTTCCTTATCGTCCGGTAAACTATTTACTACAAAATTGCGAACACCACGAGCATACAATTCCGGGATATATTTATGTCCATCGTTTCGTTTTGTCTTCAAAGCAAAAAACAAAGTTTCTTCCGGAAAGCTCAACGAACGGCTATCGGTCAGCAACCAACTCACTTGAGCCGGATGACTACAATATAATTTTGCTCTAATATTACTAGCTATACTTTCAATTGAATACGACATAATTCAAGTTCTTTTTGAACGTCTAAATTCGGATATTTTTCTTTTAGTCGTTCTATCTTTAACACTAATTGTTTTAAAAATGATTTATGCTCATCGGAGCCCGGACGCAAAGGTCTATGCTGCAAACTTCGATAAATCTCCTGCCAAGTTCGAATCACCTGTTGAGTAGACGCATCGAAATAAGACCGCATGAAACATGTCCACACATATTCCACTGCCAGCGAAGACGGATGTGCCATATCGTCGGCATAGAAACGATAGTCGCGCAACTCGTCCATCAGTATTTCATAAGCAGGAAAATAAAAGACCCGTTTACCCAAATCGGACAAACAAGCCTCATCCAACGCAGCAAGCAACAATCCTTTGCTCACCTGATTGGCATGCAGCCCATCGCGCAAGTGACGAATCGGACTTACCGTAAAAATAACTTGTACTTGGGGATTAAACATTTCGAGCAAAGCGACAATCCGGTTCAATGATTCTTTCACCTCAGTTGTCCCCTTCAATCTCCTTCGTTCAAAATCGCGTTCGGGTCGTTTATGACAATTACCGACCACACGTCCGGTTGCTTTGTCTATATAATAATAAGAAGAGCCTAAAGTGATGAAAGCTACATCCACTCGATTCAACTTCTCTCTGGCCTCATCAATACGCGTATTGATGCGCTGTAAACATACTTCAGCCTCTTCGTGTGAAAACACGCTATGATGCATCGGACTATGCCATTGTCCTTGATAGAAATAAAGGTCTTCCCGAGTATAAACCTTGCCTTCTTTTATTTCCTTCAAAGCCTCTGCTATGGAAATGGGATTGTATAACGTTCCGTAAGGGTTCAAATCCACTTCAAACTTGTTCTCTTTTAGTTTGCTTCCTACATTGTCGGCAAAACAAGAACCTAACAAAAGCAACTGATGCGTATGATTAATCTGAATCTGTCCGACAGGCAGACTTACTAATGTTCGGAAATCCATTTCTATAATTTGACAAAGTCTAAATTTTTCATGCAAAAGTAAGCAACTTATGGCAATTTATGCTAAATTTGCCGTATTATTTGCGTATCTATGAATAAAGAAACTGAATATAGCTTGCTAAATGCCATTGATACTCCCGAAGACCTACGCCGGTTAGACATCGAAGATTTGCCCGAAGTATGCAATGAGCTAAGACAAGACATTATAAAAGAGCTGTCATGCAATCCTGGACATTTTGCATCAAGCCTCGGTGTAGTGGAGCTGACTGTGGCACTCCATTACGTATTCAATACACCCTACGACCGACTTGTATGGGATGTGGGACATCAAGCTTATGGCCATAAAATTCTGACCGGGCGAAGAGACCAGTTCTCTACCAACCGTAAGTTCAAAGGCATCCGTCCATTCCCCTCACCCGAAGAAAGTCCATACGACACGTTCAGCTGCGGACACGCCTCCAATTCAATCTCTGCAGCATTGGGCATGGCTGTAGCAGCTAAATTAAAGAAGGAAGACAATCGCCATGTCGTAGCAATCATTGGCGATGGTTCTATGAGCGGAGGACTTGCATTCGAAGGGTTAAACAATACATCATCTACGCCAAACGACATGCTCATTATCCTAAACGACAATAACATGTCTATTGACCGAAGCGTAGGAGGCATGAAACAATATCTGCTGAACCTGAATACAACAAGCTGCTATAACCGTATGCGTTTCCGGTTAGCCCGTATGTTCACCAGCTGGGGTATCTTGACGGATGAGCGTAGAAAAAGCCTGATTCGCTTTAACAACAGCTTAAAATCAATGCTGTCGGAACAGCAAAATATATTCGAAGGGATGAATATCCGCTACTTCGGTCCTTTCGATGGACACGATGTTAAAAATTTGGTTCGTGTACTACGGGATATAAAAGACATGAAAGGTCCTAAAATCCTACACCTGCATACCACCAAAGGAAAAGGATACAAGTTTGCTGAAGAATCGGCAACCATCTGGCACGCTCCGGGTAAATTTGACCCGGCAACAGGCAAACGCCAAGTTGTAGACAGCAACGGAATTCCCCCACTCTACCAACAAGTATTCGGAAATACCATCGTAGAGTTGGCAGAACAAAATGAAAAAATCGTAGGAGTAACCCCAGCTATGCCAACAGGCTGTTCCATGAATATCTTGATGGAAAAAATGCCTCATCGTGCTTTCGATGTAGGCATTGCAGAAGGACATGCTGTAACATTCTCAGGGGGTATGGCAAAAGACGGATTACTCCCGTTCTGCAATATCTATTCTTCGTTTATGCAACGGGCTTACGACAATGTCATTCACGATGTGGCACTTCTGAACCTAAACGTTGTGTTCTGTTTAGACCGTGCCGGTCTGGTAGGCGAAGATGGTCCAACCCATCATGGAGCATTCGATTTGGCTTATATGCGTTCTATCCCCAATCTGACCATATCATCGCCTTATGACGAGCACGAATTAAGACGGCTGATGTACACGGCTCAGCTACCCAACAAAGGGCCTTTCGTCATCCGATACCCACGTGGCAGAGGCAGATTGGTCGACTGGAAATGTCCATTGACCGAAATAGAAGTAGGTAAAGGTCGCTGTCTGAAAGAAGGTACAGACATAGCTGTCATTTCTATCGGGCCGATAGGATATCAAGCAGAAGGCGCCATTGCACGTGCCGAAGCCGAAAAAGGAATCAGCATTGCACATTACGATTTGCGCTTTCTAAGACCGCTCGATGAAGAGATGCTTCACACAATAGGACAAAAATTCCAAACCATCATAACGCTTGAAGACGGAGTTATCAAAGGAGGAATGGGTAGTGCAATCCTCGAATTCATGGCAGACAACCACTATCACCCCGAAGTAAGACGTATGGGTCTACCGGACAACTTTGTGGAGCACGGCTCTATAAAAGAGCTGTATCATCTTTGCCGAATCGATGAGGATGGAATCTATAACGAATTGGTAAAATGAAAATAATTATAGCTGGTGCCGGAGCTGTTGGAACCCACTTGGCAAAATTGCTTTCCGGCGAAAAACAAGACATCATTCTGATGGATGGTGACGAAGAGCGCTTGAGCAAGCTCGACTCTAACTTCGACTTGATGACTGTCAATGTATCGCCTTCGTCCATTGCCGGATTGAAAGATTCGGGCGTATCCGGAGCCGACTTGTTTGTTGCAGTCACTCCCGATGAAAGCCAAAACATGACGGCGTGTATGATTGCCACAAACTTAGGTGCTAAAAAAACGGTTGCCCGCATTGACAACTACGAATACCTGTTACCTAAGAACAAAGAGTTTTTCCAAAAGTTGGGAGTCGACTCGCTTATCTATCCGGAAATGCTGGCAGCTAAAGAAATCGTAGCGTCTGTACGTATGAGCTGGATACGCCAGTGTTGGGAATTCTGTGGAGGTTCCTTAATCTTGATTGGAACCAAGATGCGCGAACAAGCCCAAATCTTAAACATCCCTTTATGCGAACTGGGAGGAAGAAACGTTCCTTTTCACGTAGTAGCCATCAAAAGAGGAAACGAAACAATTATCCCACGAGGTGATGATGTCATCAAGCTATACGATATTGTCTATTTTACAACCACGAAAAAATACATCCCTTACATCCGCCAAATAGCCGGAAAAGAAACATATCCCGATGTACGAAACGTGATGATTATGGGTGGAAGTCGCATTGC
This sequence comes from Bacteroides sp., assembly GCA_019417975.1. Taxonomy (GTDB): domain Bacteria; phylum Bacteroidota; class Bacteroidia; order Bacteroidales; family Bacteroidaceae; genus DYCT01. The sequence continues at coordinate 9,912 of DYCT01000010.1, read as the reverse complement.
TGTACGCACGGCCCAATATGTGCCGGACTATATGCAGGTGAAAATCATCGAAAAAGATTATGCACGCTGCGAGCGGCTTACCGAATTGATTGATGACAAGGTAATGATTATCAATGGAGACGGACGCGACATAAACCTGCTGATAGACGAAGGTATTAAAAATACAGAAGCATTTGTGGCACTGACAGGAAACTCTGAAACAAACATTCTGGCTTGTCTTGCAGCCAAACGAATGGGAGTACGCAAAACAGTAGCCGAAGTAGAAAATATCGATTATATCAGCATGGCCGAAAGCCTGGATATCGGAACTGTCATCAACAAAAAGATGATTGCTGCCAGCCACATCTACCAAATGATGCTCGATGCCGACGTAAGCAATGTGAAATGTCTCACCTTTGCCAATGCCGATGTAGCCGAATTTACAGTCAATGAAAACTCCAAAATAACCAAACATCAGGTGAAAGAGATAGGTCTCCCCAAAGGAGCCACAATCGGAGGTCTAATC
>DYCT01000010.1:6841-9397 GCA_019417975.1 Bacteroides sp. | reverse complement strand
AATCATGCCGGGCGACCACGTTGTAGTATTCTGCCAAGGAATGATGATAAAAAAAATAGAAAAGTTCTTCAACTAAATCGCATAAAAAAGACAATGATTAATAAAAAGATGATATGGAAAATCATGGGATTCCTGCTTTATATAGAAGCAGCGTTGATTTTATGTTGTTCCGGTGTATCTTTATATTATCAAGAGGATGATATGGACGACTTCCTGCTTACTGCAGGTATCACTACCGTAGTAGGTATTATATTCAACTTAATGGGACGAAATGCCGAAAAAGGGCTTAACCGTCGCGATGGATACTTAATCGTCAGTGTCGCCTGGGTATTGTTCTCTTTGTTCGGTATGCTACCCTATCGCCTAAGCGGATACATACCCAATGTAGCAGATGCTTTTTTTGAAACCATGTCGGGCTTTACCACTACGGGTGCCACGATTATAAACGACATCGAAGCCTTACCACACGGACTCTTGTTCTGGCGGAGTCTTACACAGTGGGTAGGCGGATTGGGTATTGTCTTCTTTACACTTGCCGTACTTCCGGTTTTCGGAGTGAGCGGTGTACAGCTTTTTGCAGCCGAAGCTACCGGAGTGAAACACGACAAGCTACATCCACGAATCGGTGTTACAGCCAAATGGTTATGGAGTATTTACTTAGGACTTACACTGACAGAAACCGTGCTTTTAGCTTTCGGGGGGATGAGCATCTTCGACAGTATCTGCCATGCTATGGCAACCACTGCCACCGGAGGTTATTCAACCAAACAAGCAAGCATTGCCTATTATCAATCGCCTTATATAGAATATGTAATTACCATCTTCATGTTCCTGTCCGGAATCAACTTCACACTCTTGTTCTTGATTTTCATGAAAGGAAAATTTCAGAAGTTTTTCCACGACGCAGAACTTAAATGGTACACAGCTTCTACATTAATACTAATAGGTATTACCACTGCTGTACTTGTCCAAAACAGTTCCATGGGACTTGAAGAGTCTTTTCGCAAAGCAGCTCTACAAGTAGTCTCGCTCCACACCACTACCGGATTTGCTTCGGCCGACTACATGACGTGGCCTCCCGTATTATGGACCTTAATGGGACTTATCTTTTTCTTTGGAGCCTGCTCTGGTTCTACAACAGGTGCCATAAAAAGCATACGCCTTGTCATCCTGGCAAAAACAATAGCCAACGAATTCAAACGCATTGTCCATCCCAATGCCGTATTACCGGTGCGCGTCAACAGTCAAGTGGTCTCCTTGCCAGTGCGCTCCACGATATTGGCATTTGTAGCCCTCTATTTTATTCTTATCTGCATCGGTTGGCTTGCCCTAATGGCACTCGGCATCGGATTTACCGAATCACTGAGTGTGGTTGTCTCCGCTATTGGCAACATTGGTCCGGGATTGGGACTCTGTGGTCCGGCCTATACCTGGAGCTGGCTACCGGATGCCGCCATATGGATACTTTCGTTTCTGATGCTGGTAGGCCGTCTGGAAATCTTCACTGTACTGCTTCTTTTCACACCCTCTTTCTGGAAGAAGAACTAATCTGCAACATCTCCACGCACCGGTTGTAATCTGTTTGTCATTTAGTCTTCATTTGATTGTTGCAAAGCTGACCTATTTCTGTAACGAGGAAGCTCCATCTTTGCAACGTAAAAAAAATGAAGACTAAACAATGATTCAAAACCTACTGCAAAGAAAAGTAGCTACACTTTTAGCTCTATTCCTATTCTGGCAAACTTCCATAGCCGGAGATATCAAAGGAAATGTAAAAGACAAATCGACCGGTGAAGCGCTAATTGGTGCTACCATCCAAATAAGCCCCACCATCGGAACCGTAACCGATATCGATGGCAACTTTATACTGTCTGGCTTGGCTGTCGGAAACTATACACTCGAAGTAAAATATGTTTCGTACCAAACTCTGACACTGACCAACATACAAGTGGAAGAGCACAAACCGGCTGTAATCCAAGCCGAAATGTTGCCCGAAGAGCATACCCTCTCGGATGTAACTGTGGTAGCTCAAGCACGACGCAACACAGAAGCTGCCGTACTGAAAGCCACTCAAAACAGTTTCTTAGTACAAAGCGCCATCTCCTCGCAACTCATTTCCCGTACGCAAGACCGCGATGCTTCCGAGGTGATACGCCGTGTGCCGGGAGTAAGCATCATCGACGAAAAGTTTGTCATGGTACGCGGACTGTCCCAACGGTATAATAATGTATGGGTCAACGGAAGTGCAGTACCAAGCTCCGAAGCCGACTCGCGTGCCTTTTCGTTCGATGTAATTCCGTCTTCACAACTGGACAATATGATTGTGGTTAAATCACCGGCACCGGAATATCCGGCCGACTTTACCGGTGGTTTCATCCTTATCAATACCAAGGATATGCCTAACCAAAACGGTCTGAACATCTCCATAGGAGGAGCTGTAAACGATAAGACTCATTTCCACTCCTTTCTGAAAAGCCAAGGAGGAAATGCCGATTGGATTGGATTCGGCAACCGATTTCGCTCGCTCGACGCCGGAATGACAGGCAAACTGAATAT
>DYCT01000010.1:6389-6831 GCA_019417975.1 Bacteroides sp. | reverse complement strand
GAATATGTATCCCGGCAGCAATTCGGCCATCGATGTGCTAAACAACGGACTGAACAACGACTGGATTTTACGAAAGATAAAACCTGTAGGCGACCTAAAGCTATCACTCTCATACAACCACCGTTGGGACACCAAAAGCGGACGTACGTACGGCCTGCTCGCCTCGGCCAATTACAGCAATGCCTTCAAGACATTCACCAATATGGAGAATTCACTTTACGGCCCTTACGATACAACGAAAGATGAATACGTCTATATCCGAAAAGCTACCGACAACCAATACAGCAACAATATCCGTTTGGGGTCAATGCTCAATTTCAGCTTCCGTCCTGTAGACAAACGTCACTATTTTGAATTCAAAAACATCTTCAACCAAATTGCACAAGACCGATATACCGAACGCTGGGGATTCAATGGCCAGCCCGACAACATTCACAACACC
>DYCT01000010.1:4275-6379 GCA_019417975.1 Bacteroides sp. | reverse complement strand
GAGTCGCAGTACATACAACGGACAGTTTACCGGGAAACATACTTTCGATGCCGACCGATTCGATTGGAGTGTAGGATATGCATATGCCAACCGTAACCTGCCCGACCGACGACGTATCGAGCGGACAGACCGTACCGACCAGACTATGGGTATCTACCGGATGATTCGTGAATTTACAAAACTCGACGAACATATCACATCGGCTAATGCCAACTATCGACACGATTTCAACTTCAGCTGGTCGCAACCCACATTAAGTGCAGGTATCTACGGTGAATATCGCATCCGCGACTACAAAACCCGCGAGCTGCAATACGGATGGATGCCTCAAAACAACTTACCCGAAGGTTTCTTGTTCGACAAAGATGTACCCGGACATGTACTCATCGACTCCAACTATGGTACAGACAAGCTCTATCTTTATGAAGAAGTAAACAAGATGAACGACTACAAAGGCAACAACACGCTGGTGGCCGGTTATGCAGGCTTCAACCTTCCGGTCCGGAAATTCAATATCTATGCCGGAGTACGCTACGAATACAACCGAATGAAATTAACCATGAACACACGCCAGCACGAAATAAGTCCGCGTAGCACCATCTATACTTACAATGATTTATTCCCATCGTTCAACCTTACTTATAAACTCACACCCGAACACCAGCTCCGCCTTGCCTATGGAAAATCGGTCAACCGTCCGGAGTTTCGCGAGCTGTCCACCTCGGTATATACCGATTTCGACTTGGGTAGCGATGTAATGGGAAATGCCGATTTGAAAGCCTGCTACATACACAACATCGATTTCCGATACGAATGGTATCCCAATGCAGGAGAGCAAATATCAGTAGCGCTCTTCTACAAGCATTTCCAAAATCCGATAGAATGGACTTACACCATGGCAGGAGGAACCGACCCTATCTATTCGTTTATCAATGCCAACGGTGCCAATAACTACGGTATCGAAGTCGACATCCGAAAGAACCTTGATTTCATCGGAATGAAAAACTTCAGCCTTTCGTTCAACGGTTCGCTTATCAAAAGCCAGGTTACCTTTCCCAAGGGAAGTCACGACCTGAACAGACCCATGCAAGGTCAGTCGCCCTACCTCATCAATACCGGACTCTTCTACCAAAACCCCGACTGGGGATTGGGCGGTGCCCTCCTTTACAACCGAATAGGGAAACGCATCATCGGTGTAGGACACAATACCGGAACCAGCGAAGCGGGCGATGTACGCAACATTCCAAACTCGTACGAGATGCCTCGCAACAGCCTCGACCTTTCGTTCTGCAAGAAATTTGGCAAATGGGAACTGAAAGCCAGCATCCGCGATATCTTGGCCGAAAGAGTTCTGTTCAAACAGTTTGAAGAAGTAATAATCGATGGAAGCAAACGTACTGTCGAAGAGGTGACACGCAGCTTCAAGCCGGGACGCACCTACAGTCTAAGCATCAACTATAAATTTTAACAGACACTACACCGATTGTCTAAACAGACAAGCTGTGTATCAATACAAATCAATATTTAAACAAATGAAAACAATGAAAATGAAAATGGGAAAAACAAGTTGGACTATCCTGTTGGCAGCCGCATTTGCATCGAGCAACCTGCTAACCTCATGTGACGAAAATAACAAGACACCGGGCGACGAAGACCCTATTGTCACAGTGAAAGGAACCGAAAGTTACAGCGATGGCATTCTGTTTAAGAACGGCACCCAGCTGGGTAATGGCGACCAACACTTTGTATTTACAGGCGATGTGACTTTACCTAAAGGCACTTACCTGCTCAAAGGATGGGTCTATGTAGCCAATGGAGCACGCCTCACCATCCCGGCCGGTACAATCATCAAAGGTGATAAAGAGACCAAAGCTGCACTCATTGTAGAGCCTGGTGGATACGCTTCTATGCAAGGTACAAAAGAAGCTCCTATCGTCATGACATCGGAACAACCGGCAGGAAGCCGTCGACCCGGCGACTGGGGCGGACTGATTATCTGCGGAAAAGCACCCAACAACAACGGCACAATGAACCAACAGATAGAAGGCGGACCGCGTACCAAACACGGGGGCGAAGATGCTAACGACAATTCAGGAATCTACCA
>DYCT01000010.1:564-4233 GCA_019417975.1 Bacteroides sp. | reverse complement strand
TTGCAGGTTATCCCTTCAACACCGACCAGGAAATCAACGGAATCACATTTGGTTCGGTAGGCAACGGTACAACAATCGACCACTTGCAAGTATCTTACTCGAACGACGATTCGTACGAATGGTTTGGCGGTACAGCCGACTACAAATACCTGGTAGCCTACAAAGGTTGGGACGATGAATTCGACACCGACAACGGTTTCTCAGGTAATGTGGAATACTGCTTGTCTATCAGAGATCCGCGTATTGCCGATACCTCACAATCCAACGGATTCGAATCGGACAACGATGCCAAAGGCTCTACCAACAATCCGTTTACACGCGCTCATTTCAAACACGTCACTTTTATCGGCCCGATGACTGCCAAAAACATGGCAGACGGATTTGAGAACAAAGCCGACTACATCAATGGTGGCGAAGTGTATCCCAACAACGGCTCTAAACTTGGTAAATTCCAGGCAGCCATGCAGATTCGTCGCAGTAGCAAGCTGAATGTATCCAACGCACTGGCTGTGGGCTATCCCATCGGTCTTATCATCGACGGTGAAAAAGGAAACACACCGGCTTATGCAAAAAGCGGAGAGTTTCATTTGAAAAACATCCTCTTTGCCGGAATGGGTGTTGTAGGTTCAGACAATAACAAGAAATACGAAGATGTACTCTGCACCGGTAAACACACAGAGACTATAAACGGAAAAGAAAGCACTGTATTCGATTACGACCCTACACAAGTATCATACTCGAACACATTCTTCTTCAGCGAAGGAAACCAGACCAAGGCCGAAGCCGAACTAAGCTTGACCGATCCAAGCAATACCGGTCAGAACTACTGTCCGACTACCGAGTTAAGCGATGGTAATGGAGGGTATATCGGTGCTTTCCGCGATGCCAGCGACAACTGGTTAGAAGGATGGACCAACTTCGACCCGCAGCACACTGCTTACTAACACAAACATCCCATATTATAAGTTAAAAAGAGGGTGTGTCGCAACACCCTAATAAAAAGTTTTACCCCTGCCACACACAGTTGTAGCAGGGGTAAATATTTCAACTGCTAATTTTCTATTATCTGTTCAGCAAACCCTTTTCCGACAGATACCGTTCAGCTTCAATCGCAGCTTTGCAGCCACTTGCTGCTGCTGTGATAGCCTGACGATAATGCGGGTCGGCCACATCACCTGCAGCAAACACACCCGGCACACAAGTACGTGGAGTGTTAGGTTCAGTCACGATATAGCCCACTTCATCGGTCTGCACATAAGGTTTGAATACATCAGAGTTCGGCTTATGACCGATAGCCAAGAAGAAACCATCGATAGGCAATTCATAGATACGCTCTCCACCATTGCTGCTATCGCGCAAGCGAACACCTTCCACACCGTTTTCTCCAAACAGCCCGATGGCGTTATGTTCGAACAAGACCTCTATCTTCTCGTTATTCATCACTCTTTCCTGCATAATCTTCGATGCTCTCAAGTAGTTTTTACGCACAATGAGGTACACCTTTTTGGCAAGTCCTGCCAGATAGGTCGCTTCTTCGCAAGCCGTATCGCCCCCACCTACCACAGCCACCACTTTCTTACGATAGAAAAAACCATCGCATGTAGCACAAGCACTCACACCCATACCTGCATATTTCTTCTCATCGTCCAGTCCCAAATATTTAGCTGTAGCACCGGTAGCTATAATCACCGTCTGTGCCTCTATCACTTTTTCATCATCGATTGTAATCTTGTAAGGAGCCTTGCTCAAATCGGTCTTCGTCACTATGCCTGTACGCATATCCACCCCGAAGCGCAAAGCCTGTTTTCTGAGGTCTTCCATCAATGCCGGTCCGCTGATGCCTTCCGGATAGCCAGGGAAATTTTCCACTTCCGTAGTTGTTGTCAGCTGACCACCAGTCTGCAAACCTTCATACAACATCGGGTTCAAGTTAGCTCTTCCTGCATAAATAGCAGCTGTATATCCGGCAGGTCCTGACCCGATAATCAAACAATTCGTTTTTTCTGTTTCCATATTTATAAAAAAGACTATAATAAATTCTACCTATTTAAATAGACAACTGTATCATTCTTATACAGACCAAGTGCAAACATACTGAAAAAAACAGTGCCACACAAATTTTAAAATCAATTTTATAACCAGAGATTCAGCCACTTCGCCTACTGTTTTCTATATTTTTCCACCCTTATATGAAAAATTATAGCAAAAAAGCTTGCCGTTTTCGGAAAAAGCAGTACCTTTGCACCGCAAATAAGGATGGTTCCGTAGCTCAGCTGGATAGAGCAACGCCCTTCTAAGGCGTGGGTCAAGCGTTCGAATCGCTTCGGAATCACTTAAGGCGGTTACTCCGGTAATCGCCTTTTTTGTTGTATATCAACAAATTAAAACATAAATAGCTAAAAAAACAACATCTTATAACATACAAAACAATAGCCGGACACAGGCTATCAAAGGAGATATAAGGATATTAAAGGCTACATTTGTGTACCCTTTGTGAACCCCTTTTTCAGGCATTTTATAAACACCTTAAAAACAAATCCTTAAGTTCACCCCAAAAGTATCTTAAGATAAATGCCCAAGTATCTTAAGATAAACCGCCAAGTATCTTAAGATATTTCGCCAAGTATCTTAAGATATTTCGCAAAGTATCCTAAGATACTTTTTCGGAGCACTTACAAGAAAGTATCGGATGAGCTGGAAACAGCCCTGTATCGTCCGACATCCGGAATCTGCATTTTAACATTTGAGTTCAACCGAACTGCGGTATCAATACAAAAAAAAGAGAGGCTGCATTGCAGCCCCTCTAATCACTATTTATACACAGCTTATAAGCTACTTGCTTATGAGAACTCGATTGTTATTTGTCATAACCTTCATTCTGTGCTAACTTGCCTTTTGAAACAGTAATTTCGTCGATAGGAATAGCGATTACGGTTCTATAGTCGTCAGGAGCAACTTCACCTACAAAGCCATTATTGACAGACTTTCCGTTACGCCAAGCATCCCATGCACCATGACCTTCAGTGAAGAGTTCAAGACGTCTTTCCAGCAAAATATCGTCAATTGTTACAGATGCAACATCGGTATAGCCTTCGATACGTTTGCTACGCAATGTGTTAATATAGCCGGCAGCAGAAGAATCATTATTCTTCAATGCAGCTTCAGCAGCAATCAGATAGATTTCAGACAAACGAAGAATCTTCGGATTGTTTACGTAAATCTGACCATCACGTCCTGTATACTTCTGCGGATATACACCACCATAAGGAGCGCCTTCTTCAACAAACAATTTAGTACGGATATCATTCGGATGGTTAGCCAATTCAGCTTTGAAAGCATCAGTAATTGCACATTCGCCATAACCGCCAGAGTGTGTAAAGTAACCGATAGAGTTACGCTGAGCGTTATACTTCGATGTCACCTGGATTTCAAAGAGAGCTTCATTCGTATCTTCCTTATCCCAAACGCTCAGATATTCATCGCGTTCGTAAAGTTTATAAGGAGAATCTTTAATGATTTCTTTACAGTCATTCAAAGCATCTCCCCAGTTACCCAAATACAAGTTGACACGAGCACGGAGACCCAAAGCAGCCCAATAGTTCATATGACCCAAATTCTTTTCTTTAGACAACAGCCCGTCGATAGCCAGATTCAAGTCTGTCTCTTATA
>DYCT01000010.1:0-554 GCA_019417975.1 Bacteroides sp. | reverse complement strand
TCCAGAATTGTCGTATATGTCTTCTGCAAAGTAGCACGTTCTCCAATATGAGTAGTCGGATAAACATCGGTTGAAAGCACAATACCTAAACCGTCCATATTGGTAGGAGTCGGCAACTTGGCATACAAGCGAGCCAAATCGAAGTGATACAAAGCACGCATAGCATACAATTCGCCACGCAGGTTTTCAGAACCGTCAATGCTTTCTGAAGCCTGCAACACATTGTTGACACGAGCAAGAGATGTGTAGAACACATTGTAGAAATCGTAAGGCAATTTATCGTGCTGTTCCATCTGATAGCGATACATCGGACCGGCATGGTTCACATCCGATACAGACTTAAAATCACCGCCTTTCAAATCGGCATACAATGTAAACTCAGCAGCATAAGAACCTACTTCCGTTGTTTGCAGTTGATAAACACCATTCACGGCATTCGCCAAGTCGTCAATCGTAGAGATTGCTTCTAGAGTTGGCAACTCTGAAGATGGATCCTTATCCAAGACATCACTACAAGAGCTAGCAAACAGAGAAAAAGCCAATCCCATTAAATA
>DYCT01000001.1:2931-32633 GCA_019417975.1 Bacteroides sp. | reverse complement strand
TAAGATAAATTGCGAGGTATCTTAACAGACTTTCGTTTCTTTGTTGTACTTTTGCATCTAATCATTCAAACAGCATAAATATCGTCAGACATGTCAGCTATCATCCCCGGCCTACAGCTACCTATCACCGATCCTACATGGATATTCTTCTTGGTGCTCATCATCATTCTTTTTGCTCCTATGATACTGGGACGCCTGCACATCCCACACATCATCGGCATGATTCTCGCCGGTGTTATCATCGGAGAATACGGATTCAACATTTTAGAGCGCGACAGCAGTTTCGAATTGTTCGGAAAAGTAGGGCTCTACTACATCATGTTTCTGGCCGGACTGGAGATGGACATGGAAGACTTCAAGAAAAACCGCGTCAAAGCCTTGGTATTCGGCCTGTTCACCTTCATAATCCCCATGCTTTTAGGAATATGGAGCAGTATGTCGCTCTTGGGCTTCAGTTTTGTCACATCGGCTCTATTGGCAAGTATGTATGCCTCTCATACACTGATAGCCTACCCCATTGTAAGCCGTTTTGGACTCTCGCGTCTACGCAGCGTAAGCATCACCATTGGCGGAACAGCCATCACAGTGGCTTTGGCTTTGCTCGTACTGGCTGTCATCAGCGGTATGTATAAAGGAAACAACGACGGGCTCTACTGGGGGTTGTTACTGCTCAAAGTCATCTCTCTCGGCTTTCTGATTATATTTTTCTTTCCACGCATCGGCCGCTGGTTCTTCCGCAAATACGATGACAGTGTCATGCATTTTGTCTTTGTACTGGCTATGGTATTCTTAGGTGGAGGCTTGATGAAATATGCCGGTATGGAAGGTATTTTAGGCGCCTTTTTAGCCGGACTGGTACTGAACAGGCTGATTCCACACGTATCGCCACTGATGAACAGATTGGAGTTTGTCGGAAACGCCCTCTTCATTCCTTACTTCCTTATCGGTGTAGGTATGATTATCGACGTACGAAGCCTTTTCGCCGGAGGTGAAGCTCTGAAAGTGGCTATCGTAATGACGGTTGTAGCAACATTCAGCAAATGGCTGGCCGCTTGGATTACCCAAAAGCTCTACAGAATGGCCCCCGAGGAACGCAGCATGATGTTCGGCCTGAGTAATGCACAAGCTGCTGCCACACTGGCTGCCGTACTGATTGGTCACGACATTATCCTTGAGAACGGCGAACGTCTGCTCAACGACGATGTTCTCAACGGGACAGTGGTAATGATTCTGTTTACCTGCATCATCAGCTCCTTGATAACCGAACGGGCCGCTCGTCGCATTGCCGTCAAAGAAGAAAGCCTGCTCAACCACGATGCTCAAAAAGAGAAACAGCAAATATTGATTCCGGTATCAAACCCCGAAACAATCGATGACCTTATCAATCTGGCCTTGGTCATCAAAGAGCCTCGCAGTAAAGATAGCCTGATTGCCCTGAACGTGATAAACGATAACAATAACTCGGAAAGCAAAGAACTGCAAGGGAAACGAAACTTGGAACGTACCGCCATGGTAGCTGCCTCGGCCGATGTAGCCGTACGCACAGTGAGCCGCTACGACCTCAACATCGCTTCGGGTATCATCCACACCATGAAGGAATACAACGTGACAGATGTCGTCATCGGTCTGCACCGCAAAGCCAACATTGTAGACTCGTTTTTCGGTACACTGACCGAACACCTGTTGAAAGGTACACACCGCCAAATCATGATTGCCAAATTCCTGATTCCGGTAAATACCCTCCGCCGCGTCATCGTAGTAGCACCTCCCAAAGCCGAATACGAACCGGGCTTCAGACGATGGGTAGAACACTTCTGCCGCATGGGAAGCCAGCTGGGATGCCGAATACATTTCTTTGCCGAAGAAGCCACACTGCAACAGATAGAGCGACTGGTACATAAAGAATTTGAGGCAACTCCTACAGAATTTACACTACTCGACAACTGGGACGACCTGCTCTTGCTCACCCGAGAAGTAAGCTACGACCACCTGCTGGCTATCGTCAGCGCACGTCCGAGTGGCATTTCCTATACTACATCGCTCGACACGCTGCCCTCGCTTATCAGCAAATATTTCCTCAACAATAGTTTGCTGATTCTCTATCCCGACCAATACGGTGATCCGGAAGAAATTTTCTCATTCAGCGAACCACGCAACCACAGCGAGGCTATCAACTACGAAGCTTTGGGCAAACGTATCTATAATTGGTTTAAAAAGAATTAGCAGATGGAAAACTGGCAACAACGCACCACCCTGCTTTTGGGTGAAGAGAAAATGCAACGCTTGAAACAAGCTCACGTCCTTGTGGTAGGTGTAGGAGGTGTAGGCGCTTATGCAGCAGAGATGCTCTGCCGAGCAGGCGTAGGACAACTGACGCTGGTAGATGCCGACACTGTTCAACCTACCAACATCAACCGCCAGCTACCTGCGCTGCACTCTACCTTGGGACTACCCAAAGTGGAGGTCTTGGCCAATCGTCTGAAAGACATCAATCCCGATGTACAACTACACATTTTGCCTGTCTATCTAAAAGACGAGGGAATACCGGAGCTACTCGACTCTACTTCATTTGATTTCGTAGTAGATGCCATCGACACCATCAGTCCCAAATGCTACCTCATCTACCATGCCCTGCAACGCAAACTGAAAATTGTATGCAGCATGGGGGCCGGAGCCAAAACAGACATCACACAAGTACGCTTTGCAGACCTTTGGAATACTTACCATTGCGGACTAAGCAAAGCGGTACGCAAACGCCTGCAAAAAATGGGCGTAAAAAGACACGTTCCTGTCGTATTCAGTACCGAGCAGGCACATCCTGAAGCAATCCTACTGACCGACAACGAAGCAAACAAAAAATCAACAACCGGAACCATCAGCTATATGCCGGCCGTGTTTGGCTGTTATTTGGCCGAATACGTCATCCGCAAACTCTGACCATCATGATAAAACTCGAAGGAATCACCAAGAATTTCGGTTCACTGCAAGTATTGAAAGGCATTGACCTGACCATAGAGCCAAAAGAAGTCGTAAGCATCGTAGGTCCAAGCGGAGCAGGAAAAACAACCCTGCTGCAAATAATGGGGACACTTGATAAACCCGACAGCGGAAGCATCTTCTTCAACGGAAAAGAGATACAACGCCTCAACGAGAACGAGCTATCTACATTCCGCAACCGACACATAGGCTTCATCTTCCAGTTTCATCAGTTATTACCCGAATTTACGGCTTTGGAAAACGTTATGATTCCGGCTTTCATTGCCGGTACTTCTAAAAAGGAAGCCGAAAGACAAGCCTTGGAAATTCTAAAACTATTGGGACTAAGCGACCGCACCCAACATAAGCCCAACGAGTTGTCGGGCGGAGAGAAACAACGTGTAGCTGTAGCCCGCGCACTTATCAACAAACCGGAAGTGATTTTAGCCGATGAACCTTCGGGAAGCCTCGACACACACAACAAGGAAGAACTGCACCAACTATTCTTCGACTTGCGAGACCGTTTGGGGCAAACTTTTGTTATCGTAACTCACGATGAAGGACTGGCACAACTCACCGACCGTACCATCCATCTGACCGATGGAAAAATCATTCGAAACGAACGTAAGGCTTCAAACGAGACAAGTCGGCCGGAGTAAACTCTTCATACATCTCCAGCTGTTCAAGCGTTTTCAGCTTTCCTAACCTTCGACGATGCTCTACAATGACTTTGGCTTGATAAAAGTTCAAATACGGATGTGCTTTCAAACGCTCGATGCTATTGCGATTTATATCCAACTGTTTCAGTTCGACCGCCTCAACCTTAAACCAACCAAGCAATGAATCGGGTACCTGCTTGAGCTCGCGCAATTGTTCTACCCGACAATAACCTCCCAACTGTTTGCGATAGTTGACGATAATCCATGCCAACCGGCTCCCAATACCCGGCACACGCTTCAACAAAGCAGTATCTGCCTGATTTAAATCGACCAAAACGCCCTTAGCCAACTTTTGTATGCGAGAAGAAGTAAGCGTGTCGCGCTGCACTTTCTGTACCGTATCGCGAACTACAGGCCGAAATGCTTCACCTATTTGTATATAAGGACGCAACTGAAGAAACTGACTCTCTTCGATGCCATAAATGCGCGCCAAATCGTCCGGACGCCGAAAAACGCCTCCTTTTGCCCGATAGCGTAATATGTTACGTGCTACCCATGGTTTCAATCCAAGCCGTACAAATGCCACCGAATCGGCGACATTCGGGTCGAAAGCAACAAGCACAGGTGTAGGCAACAACGGCTTTTCTCCTCGCTTCACAGCCTTAAGGCGCAGACTGTCGGTTCGTTCTACCGAAGCTAAAAATTGCAAGAAAGCTTCTTTATCGGCTTCTCCGGCTTCATTTACTTGAGTAAACGATGACCTTTCAAACGGATAAAAGCCAATGATAAGCACAGCAACAATCGCTACGCCTAAGGCCACCAGTATGCCCTTCCGCTCGTTTTTGCTCACCCAAAAGATGTCCCGCCAATCTACTCTCATAACAACTTATTTACTTTAGCCCAGCATTAGATTTAAGTACTTACAAAGGTACAATAAAGAAACAAAACCATCCTTTAAAATTCGCAGACATCTTCTCTGCACGACAAGATTTATTTATTTCGGACCATCCTCTTCTCTGTTCACAAAAAAACATGTAATTTTGTAACCAAACGAATCTATCTCACGCGATATATGCTACAATACCTAAAAAAATATCCGCTTTCGCTGCTCACCATTGCAGTAATACTCTTCTTGTCGTTGTTCAATCCTCCCCAAATGGAAGAAGAAATTACCATCCCACATCTGGACAAGCTGGTACATATTGGCATGTATGGGACACTGAGCGGACTTTTATGGGTAGAATACCTCAAGAAGCACCACAACCAATTCAATCTACGACGTGTGCTTGTGGGAGCCGGCCTGTTACCTATTTTAATGGGTGGACTCATCGAACTGATGCAAGCCTATATGACGACTTACCGCAGTGGCGAATGGATGGATTTATTAGCCAACAGCACCGGAGTCTTTTTGGCATGCATAATCGGCTATTACAAACTACGTCCTTATTTCGACAAACACGCCTAACCCCTTTCAAGACAACCGGACTATGAGCAAAAAGAAATATTATGTCGTATGGCAAGGAACAGAAACGGGTGTTTATGACTCCTGGACAGAATGCCAACTTCGAATAAAAGGGATAAAAAACGCACAATACAAATCGTTCGAGAGTAAAGAGGAAGCAGAACGGGCTTACGCTTCATCGCCTTTTGCCTACTTGAACAAACAAAACCAAAACTCAAACGCAAACCTTTCGAAAAAAAGTCCTTCCAATGAATTACCGACAGCCGTGGAATGGGAAAGCATCGCTGTAGATGCCGCTTGTAGCGGAAATCCGGGCCCTATGGAATATAGAGGCGTGTACCTAAGAGATAAACGAGAAATCTTCCATTACGGACCTGTACAAGGCACAAACAATATCGGAGAATTTTTAGCCATCGTACACGGACTGGCCTTGCTCAAACAAAAAAATCTGAATATGCCTATCTATTCCGATAGCCAAACAGCTATCGGTTGGGTAAAAAAGAAAAAATGCAAAACGCTGTTGGTACGCAACGAAAAGACTGAAGCTTTATTCTTACTTATCGAACGGGCTGAGAAATGGCTCAAAGAAAATACATACAACACCCGCATCATCAAATGGGAAACCAAACTTTGGGGAGAAGTTCCGGCCGATTTCGGACGGAAATAATCTCTCACACGACTTTCTATCAGCTTCCTTATTGAAGCACCACTCGATAGGCTACCGCCTCTCGACGCAACGGATAGTTGCCACGCAATTGTTCGAATGTATCGGGATGTTGTTTCAATGCCTCACTATCGCACTCCGGATTGTACATCTGCAAGAGAGCCTCTGCCTGTGTAGCTGCATAAATAACCGAACAATCCGGCATCGGTGCTTCGACCGTGAAATGCGGTTCAAGCCCAAAGAACCTGCAAAAAGAATCAAGAGACATACGAGTGGCATTGGCTTTGCCATCGGCAGAATAACCGGCTATATGTGGAGTCGCCAAGAATGCTTCCGAAAGCAAATAGCGATTGATATCGGGCTCATGCTCCCATACGTCAAGAACCATCTCACGCAGCTTTCCCATACGCCAAGCCTGAACAAGAGCTTCCGTATCTATCACTTCCCCTCGAGAAGTATTAAACAACACCGGATTACGCTGAAGCGAACCAAAGAAAGCTTCATCTGCCAAATGATAAGTACAGTCTTCCCCCTCACGAATCAATGGGGTATGAAAGGTTATGACATCGCACTGACGTGCAATGGTATCTAATGACACAAAGCCAGCTTCGCCTTCTATACGGGCACGTGGCGGGTCACAACGCAACACTTGCATACCCAACTCCTTAGCCACTTGTTCAACCCTGACACCGACATGTCCTACACCGACAATGCCCATACAGCTTTTCGACAAGCATAATCCACGTTTCAACTCCAACAGCAACAACGAAGCACGTACATACTGAGCTACTGAAGCCGCATTGCAACCAGGTGCATTGGCCCATAAAATACCGGCTTCACGACAAAAAGCAGTATCAATATGGTCGAAACCAATGGTAGCTGTAGCTATGAAACGTACCCGACTTCCGGTCAACAGTTCTCGCGTACATTGGGTACGAGTACGTATAAACAAGGCATCAGCATCACGAACAATTTCAGGAGTAAACTGCTTTCCGGGCAGATAAACTACTTCATCGGCATACTGCTCAATCTGTCCTTTTATATAAGGAATCTTATCGTCAACGATTACTTTCATCGGGTCATTTCTTTAAATATATGTTCCAATGTATCTTGCTGGGTCAAGTCTGCTATGGGAGCATCGACTTTCAACACACCATCATGCAGAATAAGCAACCGACTACACAAATCAGCTACCTCAGACAAACTATGTGAGGAAAACAGAATGGCTTTATCGACTTGAATGGTACGCACCAGCTCATGCATTTCGCCAAGTTGCATCGGGTCAAGCCCCGAAAACGGTTCGTCGAGCACGAGCACCTTTGGATCATGGATAAGTGCCTGTGCCAATCCCACCCGCTGTTTGTTTCCCTTCGACAAGCAAGCAATGGGTTTGTCTGCTTCGACTTGCAAATGAAACTGCTCCAACAACGTTTCCACACGTGTTTCTGCCTTATCTATCCGATAAACTCCAGCCACATATTGTAGGTACACCCGTGGAGTCATTTCGCCATACAACGGATTGTTCTCCGGCAAATACCCCATACAGCGACGTGCTTCCATCGGCTCATCGACCAACGAATGACCACAGACCTCCACTTGTCCCGAATCCGGACACACTCCTCCGGTAATGATTTTCATACAGGTAGACTTCCCTGCGCCATTACGTCCCAAAAAACCAACCACATCGCCTGGCTGTAGCTGAAAACTGATGTCGCATAACACTTCCTGACGGCCATAACGCTTACTTACATGCGATAACTGAATGGACATATTTTTTCTCTCTCAATCTGAAATATATTTAAAACAAGAAGCAGGCACAATACACCTCGAATATCCGATATTCACTGAAATGCTTTCTTATTCTAAGACAAATGTACACTTTTTATGCTTTCAATGTTCGAAACCAACAAAATTAAACATAAAAAAAACTCCTCAGAAGTAATATTCTAAGGAGTTTTCGAGGTTGGACTACCAAGATTCGAACTTGGACAAACAGAACCAAAACCTGTTGTGCTACCATTACACCATAGTCCAAACATTAGGTGCTTTCGTTAAAAAGCGGTGCAAAGATAGTAGTCTGCGAGCAGACTACCAAATCTTTTCACTATTTTTTTTTCATTTAGCTATCACTAAATAGTAGTTTTTCTTGCCACGCTGTACCAACAAGTACTTACCATCAAGCAAATCGTCGGTTGTTACCAAGCGATCGAATGCTTCCATTTTTTCCTTGTTCAGAGAAACACCGCCTCCCTGTACCAACTTACGCATCTCACCTTTCGAAGCAAATACCGCAGCATTTTCTACAAACAAATCTACAGCCTTCACCCCTTCGGTCAATACATTACGGTCGATTTCAAACTGCGGAACACCTTCGAATACTGCCAACAGCGTATCTTCATCCAACTTTTTCAAAGCTTCGGAAGTGGCATTACCAAACAAAATGCCAGAAGCCTCTACCGCTGCTTCATAATCTTCGACAGAATGAACCATCACCGTCACTTCTTTCGCCAATCGTTTCTGAAGAACACGCAAATGAGGAGCCTGTTCGTGCTCTGCAGCCAATCCATCGATTTCTTCTTTCGACAAAGATGTGAAAATCTTGATGTAGCGCTTAGCATCTTCATCGCTCACATTCAACCAGAACTGATAGAATTTATAAGGCGAAGTGTAACGTTTATCCAACCAAATATTACCAGATTCTGTTTTACCGAACTTACCGCCATCAGCTTTGGTAATCAACGGACAAGTCAAAGCAAAAACTTCACCTCCATTGGTACGACGAATCAATTCGGCACCGGTAGTGATATTTCCCCATTGATCAGAACCACCCAACTGCAATTTACAGTTCTTTGTTGTATATAAGTGAAGGAAATCATAACCTTGCAACAGCTGATATGTAAACTCTGTAAATGAAAGGCCATCACGTGCCTCTCCGTTCAAACGTTTTTGTACAGAATCTTTTGCCATCATGTAGTTTACAGTGATATGCTTACCTACCTCGCGTGCAAAATCGAGGAATGAAAAACCTTTCATCCAATCATAATTGTTCACCAACTCTGCACGGTTTGGTGCATCCGACTCAAAATCGAGGAATTTACCCAACTGTTTTTTAATACATTCCTGATTGTGGCGAAGTGTCTCTTCGTCCAACAAATTACGTTCCTGCGACTTACCAGAAGGGTCACCAATCATACCGGTAGCTCCACCGACCAATGCCAATGGTTTATGACCACAACGCTGGAAATGACGTAACATCATCACGCCACACAAATGGCCGATATGCAAAGAATCGGCTGTAGGGTCAATGCCCAAGTAAGCCGTCACCATTTCTTTTTCCAACAGTTCTTCTGTACCCGGCATCATGGTATGCACCATGCCACGCCACTTCAATTCTTCTACAAAATTCATCGAATGATTATCTTTTTAAAATTAATTGTTTTTACTCTTATATTGGAAAGGCAAAAGTACGACTCTTTCATGGAAGATACAACTTTACCTTAAAAAATAATACCTTGGAGGTTTTCATAGACCTGTTTCCCAAGAGATTCTACCGGAATATTCAAATCGACCGACACTTTTCTATATATTTCCGCAATAGTAACAACCGCTTCATCCGTTTCCAACAACAAACGGTCAGGAGGAGTTATACGCAAAGCCTCTACCTGATATCTTTCACCGTACGACAGATAAAAACCCGCCCGCAAATACGATTCTGCCACTTGCCGATTGCCTCGAAATCCATGTATGACCCAAGGAACCTTTGCTTGCAACTTCTTGCGCAATGCTATCAACTCGTTCGAAGTACGCACTGCATGAATCACCATCGGCTTCTGCACCTCTTCGGCCAAAGAAGCCTGCCAGCAAAAAGCCTCTATCTGCTGCTCCAAATGAGCGGTTGCCAACCGGTCCAATCCTGCTTCACCAATAGCCAATACCTGCGGATGCAAAGCCTGTCTTTTCAGCAGACTCCATTCCGACTCATCACAATCCAACAAATGCCACGGATGAATGCCTACCGAATAATACCGATGAGCTAAAGGCGAAAAGGTATGGGGCATACAGCTCACCAATGCATCTTCTCGCAACGTATGCGTATGAAAATCGAAGAAAGTCATTTCTGATTAAGGAACAGGGTCATATCCGGAACCACCCCAAGGATGGCAGCGCAACAGACGTCGAATCGCTAAATAGAGTCCTTTAAAAGGTCCATGTTTCTTAATAGCCTCTATAGCATATTGAGAACAAGTAGGTGTAAACCGACACGATGGAGGGGTTAAAGGAGAAATACACGACCGATAAAAATAGATAGGAAGCAATAAAATCCAAGACAACAGCTTTTTCATGACTCTTGCTGTAAATGGTTCACAATCCGTCGCAACAGATAGCTCACTTTACTTTCTATCTCAGCCGAAGGATGAAGTTCCTTGTCTTGATAGATAAAAGCAATATGCAACCCCTGCTGCTTGGCAGTGAGTATCTGCCAAAGTTCATACTTGTTCTTACGGTAAGCTTCACGTACCTGACGTTTTACCCGACTGCGTTTCACCGCTCTTTTAAAACGCTTCTTGGAAACACTAATCATCACCGAAGCCGGCACTTCGCCTGCTTGATCAAGAGGAAGAAATACCACGCGCAATGGAAAAGCCGAAAACGATTTCGCATTTCCTGCAAACAAAGCCTCAATAGCCTTTCGACTACAAAGACGTTCGGACTTACTGAATAAATTCATTTCCATTACATTTGGCTTCTTTTAGAAAAAAAGGTGTGCCATATACAAGCACGGCACACCTTCGTTTATCTTTAATAAAGAGAAATTTTCTTATTTCTTATTATGCGCTTTGATAAACATATCCAAAGCGGCCGTCATCGACGGAGCTTCTACCGTAGGAGCTTCCAAATCCAGACGCAAGCCGGCATCTCGTACAGCCTTGGCTGTGGTAGGTCCGAAACAACCGATGGCGATATCTTTCTGCTCAAAATTGGGGAAGTTCTTCATTAAAGAAGAGATACCCGATGGGCTAAAGAACACCAACATGTCATAGTCGAACTCTTCTTCCGGTTTGAAATCATTGCTGACCGTACGATACATCACCACTTCTGTGTGTTGGATGTTTTGCTTGTCGAGCATATTCTTGATTTCATCATTATGAACGTCCGACATCGGAACCAAATACTTTTCGGTGCTATGTTTGATAATGCTAGGCATCAAATCTTCAAACTTACCTGTTGCGCCGAAGAAAATCTTACGCTTCCTATACTGTACATACTTTTGGATATAGAGCGCAATTGTTTCTGAGGTACAGAAATACTTCATTGTTTCCGGAACTGTCACACGCAACTCCCCACACAAATGAAAGAAATGGTCAATTGCATGGCGAGAAGTGAAAATAACCGCTGTATGATCAAGGATAGAAACCTTCTGCTGCCTAAACTCTTTTGAGGTAAGACATTCTACTTTAATAAAAGGTCGAAAATCTATTTTTACACCGTATTTCTCTGCTATATCGAAATAAGGGGACTTCTCTGAAGTGGGTTTCGGCTGCGATACAAGTACTTTTTTAATCTTCAATGTCCTAAATTTTTATTAGCAATATTTGATTGATTTCGCTTAATACCTTGAACATAACAAGACAAGGCATTAATTCAAGGGCACAAAAATATAAAATTAAACCGAACAGACCATATATATCGTTAAAAAAAAGTTTTACCCACCGATAGAACAGCAGTATTTTCATAAAAACGAGCAAAACTAGCCCAATTATACACATTTCCCACTGAGGAGCATCGAAATAAACAGTGGTAAGCACAAAGGGGAAAAACAAGAAGCCCAAATAGGAGAGCAATACGAAATAAGACTCCATCCATACAGATTTTTTACTTTTATCCCAGAAGACCCAACCCAAAAAGGAATACAACAGCCATTTGACTAAAAAATAGGCTACGCATATCCCAATATTAGCGCCAAGCACTCCCCAAGTGGAGATTCCACGAAGCAGCCCATCGTGTTGGTCCACAAAATAATCGAAACTACTTATGCCCAGCAACACTACTGTCTGCCCCACCAATATCAGCCTATAGCGGAAATCGTCGGCCGTAGAGCCACCTCGCGAGCTGCTCCGAGTATTGATATAAACAAACTCTTTCAGCTGTTGCAGCAAGAAGCGTCTTCCCGATGACAAGACATGTGCCGTAAATAAGAAGCAGAAGCACAACAGAATCATCACTCCGGTATCACCGCTCAGCCGATAAGGCAAAGGGTCGCCCGGAAGTCCGGGATGCAACTCTTCTACACTTTGAACAACAGACAAAGAGTCTCTTACAGCAACCGAATCGGCTACATGCTGCGACAAGGAGTCTGTCGTTAACTTGATTTCCAACGAATCTGTATTCCTGCCCAATGAGTCCATCTCTAATGTCTTTGCTTTCATATAGCAGCAAACTTACGTACATCCGGATTCCACAACGGAGTGGTATATACCAACTCTATCGCCTCTTCGGGTGTAGCTGCTACTTTCCAGATATCTTTATGTTGCTCACGCATGAAGTGCTCGGCAACCGCTTTATCCAACACATCCAACAAAGGATTGAAGAAACCGTTCACATTCAGCAGAACAATCGGTTTTAAATACAAACCCAACTGCTTCCAAGTAATCACTTCAAAAAGTTCCTCTAACGTACCACAGCCTCCCGGCAAAGCGATAACAGCATCAGAAAGCGATGCCATCAGTTGCTTTCGTTCATGCATCGTTTCCACCTCTATCAACTCGGTCATTCCCGGATGATGCCATCCCTGCTGTACCATAAAATGAGGGATTACCCCGGTTGTCTGTCCGCCATGACTCATTACCGCATCAATAACAGCACGCATCAAGCCCAATCCTCCGGCACCGTTCACCAAACGGATTCCTCGCTCGGCCAACAGTTGTCCCAATCGTTCGGCTGCTTGGAAATAACAAGGAGATATTTGTGTGCTCGAAGCACTGTAAACACAAATAGAATGTATCTCGTTCATGAATAAAAAAGATTCTCTATAATATATAATAGGTATGCAAAGATAACCTTTTCAACCATACGATGACAGGCTACCCGTTTTTATTTCACCGGTATCTTACGATTCCGATTCATGCTCATGTTCCCGATGTGTACAAAGCACACGATGTGGAAACTGTCCATGTCCTAACATTTCGATTGGACAATCAAAACTCTTCTCCAACCAATCTGCAGAGATTTCCGTATCGGGATGATAATGCAACGTTTCGTTTACACAAGCAATGGACTTTACGTTCTGCAACACCGTACCGATGTCATGACTTACCAACACCACGGCACAGTGCTTGTTCACTTCTTCAAGCAGTTTGTACAATTTGGCTTCAAACCGCTTATCGATGTATGTACTGGGTTCATCCAGAATCAGGACATCCGGATTCGACACAATAGCCCTACCTAGCAACGTCCGTTGCAATTGTCCCCCACTCAAAGCACCGATAGGACGTTTCTCCAAGCCTTGCAACCCCATGCGTTGCACCACTTCGGTCACCTTACTTCGTTGTTCTGCTGTAAAACGACTCAGCAATGGTTTCTGCTTACTCAGTCCCGACAAAATCACCTCTTCTACCGAGATGGGAAACTTCTTATCAATCGCACTGTATTGTGGCAAATATCCCATAGTGATACGCTCTACCTCCTGTCCATTTCGGAAAAAGCGAATCTGTCCGGAATCTGCCTTTTTCAGCCCTAATATTGTCTTTACCAACGTGGTCTTTCCACCACCGTTAGGACCGATGATTCCTAAGAAATCATATTCGTATACCGTCAGGTCTACTTCACGCAACACCTGCTTCCCATCATACGAGGCCGTAAGCTTTTCAACCTTCAATAACGGATTCTTCATGGCTTCTCTTGTTTATGCAATGCACGAGCCACCGCAATCATTTCTTCAGGCCAGTTGTAAGCCAACGGATTGATAGGGCGCACCTGCGTATGTGTTTGCGATGCTATGATTTCCGCAATATGTTCATCAAACTCCGGCTGTACGAATATCACCTTGATAGATTGACAACGACACATGTCTACCAATTTCTTCAGATAAGCCGCCGAAGGCTCTTTCCCATCTTGTTCAATCGGTATCTGTATCAACCCATAGTCGCGAGCGAAATACGAAAGAGCCGGATGATAAATCAGAAAAGCCTCATCTCCTTCCGTCAAAAGCGAACGGATAACCGAATCGGTCGATTGGATTACACGGTCCAGACTATCCAAGCGTTGCCTATATTCACCGGCATGGATTGAGTCCAATTCACACAAAGCCTTGCATACATTAGACGCTATCTGTCTGGCATTGACGGTCGAATTCCAAAGATGAGGTTCTACTCCCCCTTCATGCTGATGCCCGATATGACTCTCCGACTGACGAATCACGTCTATTCCTTGCGAAGCATCAAACACCCGCATATTGGGCGCATTCGCCTCCAAACGTTCCATCCATACTTGTTCAAATCCGATATACCCAATGCGGATATAAGCTTCACTCTTCCCCAAATCCACTAATTGCCGAGGAGTGGGGTCGTATGTCTCCGGGCTACTTCCCTTTGGGACCAGACTAACCACTCGAAACCGCTCGCCTGCCAATGCTTCTGTAAAGTAGCGTAAAGGTTCCAACGTCACACTGATGATACGTGCCTCTTCCTGTCTTTCTGTCTTTCCTCCACACGCCGCAAACAACAAGCACAAAGTGCCCATCAAGCTATAAAAAATCATTCTATTCCTCATACTATTCTCATTTAACTGCCCGTAAAATTTCTCTCTTTCCTCCCGGAGGTCCCGGCAAACGTTCTGTCCGGAAGCCGGCTCCTTGCAACATCCGTCTCACCACACCTTTGGCGCAATACGTCACTAAGATACCCCCTTCTCGCATGGATGCATAAATACGCTCAAACAAAGCCGGAGTCCACATCTCCGGTTGCTTCTCAGGTGCAAAGGCATCAAAATAGACCACATCAAAAGTGTCTTCCGGAAACTGGAAAGTCGTAAAGTCTACGTTCCATTTACAAAGCGTAAAATAAGACGATAAGACTACCTCTTCATTCCAGGTTGCCTTGTGCAGTTCGTCGAATGCGTCATTCCGATGAGGTGCCACTTGTTGCGGATAAGCAAGCGAAGCGAGTAGTTCCGGTTCTACCGGATAGCGTTCGAGCGTTGTGTACCGAACAGGACGTTGTTCTTCCTCTGCCCTCAGTCGGGTAAGAAAAGCGTTCAGTCCTGTGCCGAAGCCAATCTCCAGCACTGCAGGCGTGACAGCCGGATGACTGTCAAGCCCCATACCGATAAATATATGTTGCGACTCGGTCAATGCCCCTTTTACCGAATGATAGTGTTCATCCAACTGAGGCACATACAGCGTACAGCTACCATCCGATGTTTTTTCTATTTTACGTACTATATCTTTCATAACCCCAAAGCCGTAAACACTCCTTTTGCTGCCATCACTACAAACACATAACGCACCACCTTACCTGCCAGCATATAAATCGAAACATATAGCAGATGACTCCGCAAAAAGCCCAATGCCACTGCGATAACATCTCCTACAACAGGAAGAAACGAAAAAAAGCCTACCCAACTGCCCTTGCCTCCCAAATAAATACGCATACGGTCAATCTTAGCACGCTCTATCCGAAAATATTTCTCCAACCATTCCAGCTTTCCCAAACGTCCCATCCAATAACAGACCAGGCCGCCCAACCAGTTCCCGACCGAAGCTAAGGCTACACATAACACAACATTCAGCCCTGTACCAGGTAAAATCAAGGCTACCAGCACCGCCTCCGAACTAAGAGGGACAATGGTACCGGCCAAAAAAGCAGAAAGGAAAATGCCCAAATATCCCCAATCTATCAGAAATTGTATGACAGCATCCATATATTATAGGAAAAGGTTGCAATAAGCAGACACAAGTAAACCACGAAAAAGATACTGGACGTGCGGCTATGACTCAACGTAAACAAATGAGCTCCCAAGAAAGCAACGATAGGCAACAGTAGCGACAACAACAGCAAGGTGTGCTGTGGTTGCAATATTCCCAAAACGACGAACAAGAAACTTCCCCAAATGAGAAAAAGCAAATAGTTGCGTGTTCTGATTTTATCATCGTAGCTCGTCATCATATAATGTACACTGCTTACGAGCAAAAGCAAACACAAGGCTCCGACCGAAACAAGCGCCCATACCGGTGGCATACAACCACCTATCGGCTGAAAGTTAACCAACTCCGCGAAAGGTTGCTTAAATACGTCCATCTGTCCCTTGCAATAAGCATAGACCAATAAGAACCAATATGGGATACTCAATCCCACAAGTCCGGCAAAAAAAGTACGCCACGACAAGGCTTTAAACATATACGCTCCAACCAGCAAAAGGGGCAAGAACCAAAACAGCGGAGGAAACAACAATGTACCCAATCCCCAAAACAGCCAAGCATGAAACACACAATTCACCGGTTCGTTCTGCTGATATCCCCTAAATAGAAAATAGATAGAGAGAATCAAGAAGCAGGCCAATAGCGGGCCAACAGAGGGGAGAAACAGATAAGGGGTCGAAACCAACAACCACCCATAAAGCGATGTCTGCATAGAAGTCCTCATTCGGATAATGCCGTATGCATTGTTTACCTCGATGAGCAAATAGCCCACAAAGAGATGTGCTAAAAACATCACCACCCTATCCAGCCATTCTCCCGGTATCCATTGCCATAGCATATTTCGGAAGAGATAAGTGTCTTCTACCTTTAGCTCAGGCATCAGCCAGTCCACAGCTCCACCTATCAGCAACACCAATAGAAACGTTACGGGCAAGGTAAACCTGCCCGTCGTTATTTCATATTGTAGTCCGCGTTTCGTCATTACAAATCAAACCCGATGTCTCTGCGGAAATATTTCTTTTCAAAATCAATCGTGTTCGCTCCTTCAAAACTCTGAGCCAACGCTTCTGCTTTATTCGTTCCATACGAGCAAACCGCTATCACACGTCCTCCGTTTGTCACAATCTGCTCATCTTTGCAAGCTGTACCGGCGTGAAACACAATACTGTCTTTCACTTCAGAGAGTCCTGCTATCGGAAATCCTTTTTGATACGTTTCCGGATATCCTCCCGATACCAGCATCACACACACTGCCGTACGTGGGTCTACAATCAACTCTTTGGCATCCAGATTACCACTGGCCACTCCTTCAAACAGGTCGACCAAATCACTTTGAATACGGAGCATGACCGATTCAGTCTCCGGGTCACCCATACGAACATTGTATTCGATGACCATCGGTTCGTCCTTCACGTTAATCAGGCCGAAGAAAATGAAGCCTTTATAATCGATTCCTTCCTCAGCCAGTCCTTCCACTGTCGGACGGATGATGCGGTCTTCCACTTTCTGCATCCAGTCTTTATCCGCAAAAGGTACAGGCGATATACTTCCCATACCTCCTGTGTTCAACCCCTTGTCTCCTTCTCCGATGCGTTTGTAGTCCTTGGCTTCCGGCAGAATCTTGTAATTCTTTCCATCGGTCAAGACAAACACCGAACATTCTATTCCGCTCAGAAACTCTTCGATAACTACCGTTGCCGAAGCGTTTCCAAACATTCCGTTCAGCATCTCGCTCAACTCTTTTTTTGCTTCTTCCAGTGTAGGCAGAATCAGTACCCCTTTTCCGGCACACAGCCCATCTGCTTTCAGCACATACGGAGCCTGCAATGTCTCCAGGAAGGCCAATCCTTCTTCCAGGTTCTCAGCCGTAATACTCTTATATCCGGCTGTTGGTATCTGATGGCGCTGCATGAATCCTTTGGCAAATTCCTTACTACCTTCCAGGGTAGCGCCAGCCTTCGACGGTCCGATAACAGGGATGTTGCACAAAGCCTCATCTGCTTTAAAATAATCATAAATACCTTTCACCAACGGGTCTTCCGGTCCTACCACGACCATGTCTACTCCATTGGTCAAGACAAATTCGCGTATGCCCTTAAAGTCATCCGCTTTCACCGCCACATTCTCACCTGCCTGAGCTGTGCCGGCGTTGCCCGGAGCGATAAACAGTTTCTCCACTTTCGGGCTTTGAGCTATTTTCCAGGCTAAGGCATGCTCACGTCCGCCAGAGCCCAACAACAAAATCTTCATATACAGCTTACTTTAAATAATCGTTGAAATAACGGGTTATCTTTTCGTGCAGATGCACACGGTCTTTACCGATTACGTTATGGTCGTGTCCCGGATAGATAAACAAGTCCGGATAGGTGCGTGCCTCTACGCAAGCCTTCATAAACGACAACGTGTGCTGAAGTACACAAGTATGGTCGTAATCATCATGAATCAGCAACAAGTGTCCTTTCAGCTGTCCGGCCAGATTGTTCAAATTGGTCTCTTCATAACCCTCTTTATTGGTCTGCGGAGTATCCATATATCTTTCACCATACATCACTTCATAATACTTCCAGTCGATAACCGGACCACCGGCTACACCTGCTTTAAAGATTTCCGGATAGCGCAACAACAGCGAGGTTGTCATGTGTCCGCCAAAGCTCCATCCATGTACACCGATTCTCGCTCCGTCAATGTAAGGCAACGACTGCAAGAACTCTGCACCCTTCACCTGATCTTTGCCTTCTTCCACTCCCAGTCGGCGGAAGGTAGCTTGTTCGAATGCCAAGCCTCTATTCTCACTACCACGGTTGTCGAGTGTAAACATCACATAGCCCTGCTGTGCCATGTAAAGGTCCCATCCGCGGGCATCCCAGCAGAATGTATTATGAATCATCTGCGCATGCGGTCCTCCATATACATATATAATAGCCGGATATTTCTTGTTCGGATCAAAGTTCGACGGTTTTATCATACGGTAATACAAGTCGGTCACTCCGTCAGCAGCCTTGATGGTTCCGGTCTCGATGCTCGGCATGTCACAACCTTCATACGGATTCTTTGCTGTCAGCAAGTTCTGCATCACTTTGCCATTCTTGGCATTTGTCAGGTTGATAACGCGAGGAGTCTCAGCCGAGCTATAGTTATCAATCAGGTATGCCCCCGAAGCACTGACGGTAGCATAGTGCATACCGGCTTCCGGAGTCAGCAAAGCACGCTGTCCGTTGCTCAGTTTCACGCGATACAGCTGACTCTCCATCGGACTCTTCTCCGTAGAAGTATAATATAGGTATTGTCCTTTCTCGTCAAATCCCAATACATCCTGTACTAACCATTCGCCTTCGGTCAACGGAGTAGTCTGAATGTACTCCTTGTAAGAGAATTCTGCCATACGTCCTTGGCGTACTTCCGGCTTCACCGGCTTGCGGGTATCCATCACATACAAGTGATTGAAACCATTGCGTTGACTCTGGTAGATAAATTTCGAATCGTCGCCCGGCAAGAACACCAACGGATGCATCGGTTCCACATATCGTTTGCTCATCTCTTCGTAGATTACCTCTTCCCGCTTGCCGGTAGCCACATCATAGCGTACCAACTGAGCATGGTTTTGGTCTCTGTTCAGCTCGATAAGATAAATCTTCTGTTCGTCGGGTGTCCAAGACACATTGGTAAAATAGCGGTCGGTCGGGTCACCTGCCTGCAAATACACCGTTTGTTGCGTCTTTACGTTATACACCCCTACTTTCACCTGATGACTGGTCATCCCTGCCATCGGATATTTGATATTTTCCAATGTCCCGATTCGTTCTGAGATATCCACCAGCGGGTAGTCGGTCACCATCCGTTCGTCCATCCGATAAAATGCCAAAGCATTTCCTTTCGGACTCCAGAATGTTCCTTTGTGTATACCGAACTCATTGCGATGCACCGACTGGCCACATACCACACCTTCGGGTTCATCCGTCACCTTTCTGTCGTTCACATACAGATTATTGCCGATGGTGTAAGCCACCATTGCGTTTTCTTTGCAGTAGTCCACGTTGGCAGCCTGTTTTGCCAATGCCGTTTCGCTCACCAGTTTGTTCGCTTTAAAGTCGTACACCACAAATTTATCTTTCAGGTTAAGCAGCATCAACGGCTTGTCAGCCCAAGGGAACGAAGCTGCGTAGAAATGGTGAAGCGGTCCTTTTTCCACCTCTTCCTGACCATTCTGTCCGTTCAGCACTTCATTTATTCGGCTACGCACAGCCAACAGTTCCTCTTTTCCCGAGCGTGGTTGAATGGAAAACAGCGAGTCTACATCCGGTCGGATACACACATCGCCCCACCATTGCAGTCCATAGATGTTTTCGGGTCGATACTGATGATACGACACCCCGCCCGGAATCAGGTCTTCCAGTGTCATCGTCTTCTTTTCCTGTGCCATTACTCCAGTCATAGCCAATCCTGCCAGCATCCATGCGGCCAACCGTTTACTTATTTTTTCCATTTTCCTTTCTCCGCTTCGTCTTTTTTAAACTCCTTATATTTTCCTTCAAAAATCTCATATTTCCGGAATTCGCATTCCAACGCACCGTTATACAAAGGTATCTTCACCGATGGTTTCAGCCCGATTTGGTCGAAACATTCCTCCCGGTAGCTAAGCACCCATGCACTGTTTCCCTGGAAAGCATGTTTCAGTCGTTCCCCAATCATTCGATACAGGCCCAACAAGTCGTTTGTCGAGATACGTTCTCCATACGGAGGGTTCATCACGATAATCGATTTCTTTCCGGGTGACTGAAACTGTTGGAAAGGTTGTAGTTTCAACACAATATCCTTGCTCAGCCCGGCAGCTTTCACATTGCGCATGGCAATCTCGTTAGCCTTGGGGTTGTTGTCATATCCATAAATTTTATACTTGAACTCGCGCTCAGCCGAATCGTCGTTGTAGATAGAGTCGAACAAATCCTGGTCGAAGTCGTTCCAACGTTCAAAGGCAAATTCCTTGCGAAACACTCCGGGTGCGATGTTGCGTGCTATCAGCGCAGCTTCAATAGGGATAGTACCTGAGCCACACATCGGGTCGATGAAGTCGCACTCTCCGTGCCATCCGGTCATCATAATCATACCGGCAGCCAACACCTCGTTCAGCGGTGCTTCCACAGCTTCCTGTCGATATCCACGTCGGTGTAGCGACTCACCCGAGCTATCCAACGACAATGTACATTTATTCTGAGCAATATGAATGTTAAGCAATACATCCGGCTTGTTGATACGCACCGACGGACGTTTACCCGACTTCTCGCGGAAATAGTCCACAATGGCGTCTTTCACACGATACGCCACGAACTTAGAGTGACGGAACTCATCCGAGAACACGACCGAGTCTACGGCAAATGCCTTACTTTCGTCCATATACTCTTCCCAGCGTACACTCTTCACCTGTTCATACACTTCATCCGCATTGGCAGCATTGAAATGTTTGATTGGCTTTAAAATACGGATAGCAGTACGCAAGCAGAAATTTGCCTTGTAAAGCATCTCTTTATTGCCGGTAAACGATACCATACGTCGTCCTATCTGAATATCGTCGGCTCCCAGTCGAGTCAACTCTTCGGCCAAAATAGTTTCCAGTCCTTGAAAGGTTTTGGCGATGAGCTCCATCTTTTCATTCATTAAGTTCATATTTTGAATATCTATCAATTGTTCCTTACGCCTTTATTTAAAGGTGCAAAGGTATGAAATTAGTCGGTTATACCCCTCATATTCATCTGTTTTTTCATCGTCAAGACACACCATCCCGGAGTGCGACCTACTCTACCAAGGCAAAGTCCAGCTGCTTCTTCTCCAGGTTGGCTCGTGCCACCCGCACTGTCAGCGCATCACCCAGGCTGTAGGTGCGGTGTGTCCGTCTCCCTCTCAGGCAGTAATTCTTCTCGTCAAACTCATAATAGTCGTCGTCCAGGTCTCGGATGGGCACCATTCCCTCACATTTGTTTTCGTTCAGTTCCACATAGAGTCCCCATTCCGTCACGCCCGAGATAACCCCGTCGTATGTTTGTCCGATGCGATCACTCATAAATTCCACCTGTTTATACTTCACCGAAGCCCGTTCAGCGTTGGCAGCCACCTGTTCCATGGCCGAGCTGTGTTCACACAAGTCCTCGTATTTGGCTTCCGACACCGACCGTCCTCCAGCCAGATAGCGTGTCAGCAGTCGGTGCACCATCATGTCCGGATAGCGTCGGATAGGTGAGGTGAAATGCGTATAATATTCGAAAGCCAAGCCATAATGTCCGATGTTATGTACCGAATAGCGTGCTTTCTGCATGGCTCTGATGGAAACCGTCTCTATCAGGTTCTCCTCTTTCTTGCCTTGTATGTCGTCCAGCAGATGGTTAATCGATTTCGACACCTCAGTCTTCGTGCCGCTTGTCCGCAGCTTGTAACCGAATCGAGCGATAAACTGCGACAGATTCTCCAGTTTCTCCGGGTCCGGCAAGTCGTGAATACGATAAGGGAACACTTTCGGTTTCTTTCCTTTATCCACACGTCCCACTTTTTCTGCCACGGTTTTGTTTGCCAGCAACATAAATTCCTCCACCAGCTTATTGGCTTCTTTCGATACTTTGAAATACACGCTCAAGGGTTTTCCCTGTTCATCGATTTCAAACTTCACCTCGTACCGATCGAAATTGATGGCGCCGGCCTGAAAACGTTTCTCACGCAATGCCTGTGCGATGGTGTTCAGCATCAGCACCTCTTCTTGATAATCTCCCTTTCCGGTTTCGATAATCTGTTGTGCCTCTTCGTAGGTAAATCGACGGTTACTCTTGATGACCGTATGCACGATGCGCGAATCTTTCACCTCCCCTTTTTCATTGATGGTAAAGATTACCGAGAATGCCAGTTTCTCCTCATCGGGTCGTAGCGAGCAAAGGAAGTTGCACAGTCGTTCGGGCAGCATAGGGATGGTTCGGTCCACCAGATAGACCGATGTTGCCCTCTTCTCTGCTTCCTTGTCGATGATGCAGCCCTCTTTCACGTAATGCGTCACATCCGCGATGTGCACACCCACTTCCCACCATCCGTCTTCGAGAGCCCGGATAGAGAGCGCGTCGTCAAAGTCCTTCGCATCTTTCGGGTCGATGGTAAACGTAGTCACGTTTCTGAAGTCCTCTCTTTCCGCCAAGTCCTCCTTCGTAATCTCAGCAGGAATCTTATCAGCCGCAGCTTCCACCGATTTAGGATATACATACGGCAACCCGAATTCCGCCAGGATGGCATGCATTTCCGTATTGTTGTCTCCGGCTTTTCCCAACACATCGATTACTTGTCCGATGGGGTTCTTCGCCTTGTCCGGCCATTCCACTACTTTCACAATAGCCTTGTCGCCATCCTTTCCCCCCTTCAGTTTATCTTTCGGGATGAAGATGTCGTTGGCCAATGTACGGTTTTCCGTCACCAGGAAGGCATAGCCCTTGCTCACATCCAGCGTGCCCACAAACGTATCGTTGGCACGTTCCAAGATTTCGATTACCTCTCCTTCCGCCTCACGATGCCTGCGTTTGGCAAAGAAAGCCACTTTCACCTTATCGTTGTTCATCGCATGAGCCGAGTTACGTTCCGCAATGAAGATAGGTTCTCCCCCGCCTTCCGGGATAAACGAATTCTTGCCATTGCTCTTTCTGACGAAAGTCCCCGTCAGGATGGTGCCGTGGTCGTTCAGTTTATAGATACCGTTTTCTATTTCTGTCAGATAGTCTCCCTCCAGCAGTTCATAGATAATATCCATGCACAGCATTTTCAGGGGATGTGTAGTCAGACTCAGTGTTTGGAATATATACTTGCGCGAAAAAGTCTCTGTCGGTCTTTCGCGGAAAAGGTTCATTAGTTTGTCAGCCAATTCACCTTTTTTCATGCGCTTTCCCGCTTTTCTTTCTTTCTTTTTACTCATAACAGTCAATTTAGTATTTACAAATGTACTAAAATTATAGGAGTATTCCGCGTGTTTAAAGCTAAAAAAGGTTTTCGCGGAGTAATCTCCGGAAAACCTTTTTCATTATAGTTTCACCGAAATCGTCTTTCCGGTGATTGAAGTCAGCTGTGCCGTTCCGTTGTGCCTTATCGATATCTCCCTGTATATCGGTTCTACCAGCACCGTCCCGTCCACTGCGATGACTCCCCATCTGCTGTATTCTTTTTCCACGATACAATACCGTCCCACCGGTGGTCTCATGCTCCTATATATTGGTGGCACCACGATGCGGCTACCTGCTTTCAACCCCCATTTCAGTCCCGCTTTAAACGGGGTGATGTCCTCCATCCGGCTCAGCCGTTCCCGTTTTCTTTCAGCCTTGTCAGCCTCACGCTTTCGTTGTCGTTCTTCAGCCCGCCTCGTCAGGTGTTCTATCTCTCTTTCGCAGCTCGCCCACTCTGGTTGCGACCCCTCGCAGCCCACATACCGTTTCTCTTGTCCCTCTTCCACATAGAAATACCGCCCGGCAGTATCTTTCACCACGATGCTTCCATCGTCCAGCCAGCGATACATCCAGTAAAAGCGTTCCTCGTCGCCTGCCAGGATGCAAGCATGTCCATACCGGAAACCGGCCGACTGCCCGGCCTGCCCCACGCAGGCTATCGGTGCTTTCCGGTCCAATACCGACAGAAAGAATCCGTTCCATTTGATGCAGCCACCGCCCATACCTTGTGCGTTCATGTACACCTCTTTCGTCCGGCTGTAGTATGCATTGCCCACTTTAAGCAGCTCCACAGCCCCCCATTTCTTGACTTCCGGCTTCGCCTTATACCTTTTCAAGCTGACCAGATCGACATATCGCGTTTCGCCCTCCGGTGTACTCACCTCCAGCAATTCGTTTCTTCTGAATTTCATCGACCGATACCGTTCCTTTCTTCCCAGCAGCGTACCGTTCTCATCCACCAATCCGCATGTCCCGTCGCCGAATCTCACCGCAGCCCGATTATATCCGATGTCGAACACCTCTTTATATTGTGCCTCCGTCAGCCGGGTCCTGCCCCGTTTCAAGCCCCATAGTCCGCTTGTTTCCTCTTGCCAGTAGCCCATTTCTTCCTTTTTCCGTATAGGCTCCACCGGCATTGCCGACAATTGTTCGATAGCTGCCGACAGCTGTTCATGCGTCAGCACCAGTTCCATCTCGTCGCGCACCACCTCCACTTCCCGTACTGTCGACACCCCGCATCCGTAGTTTGCTGCCTGCCCCTTCACGGCTTTCCCGGCCACTATTCCCCGAAACATCGCTTCCCAGTCCCAAGCCACAATCGGCAGGCCAAACATCCGGTACAGCCCCACATTGTCCAGTAGCACACACGTCCCTTTTCCTTTCACCTTGCGCAGTCCGCGTCCCACCTGTTGCAGATACTTTGCCAGCGACCGTGTCGGTCGTGCCATTTGCACAAATTCCACATCCGGACAGTCAAATCCCTCGCTAAACACATCCACATTGACCAGCACCTTTATGCGCCCGTCCTTAAAGTCCTCCACCCATTGCTTCCGTTCCGCAGCCGGTGTCCTGCTGTCTATCGCCACCGCTTCCAGCCCCTTCTCCCGGTAATACGCAGCTATGCTCCGTGCGTGTCCTATCCCGATGGCATACACAATCCCCTTCTTTCCCGGAGCAAAAGCCTCTATCGTCCGATACAATCGCTCGATGCTTGGTCGCCTGTTCAGCACCGCATCCATTTCTTTCTGCTGATAATCCCCGTCAGCTCCCCGCTTCTCCAGTCCGTCTATCAGCCGTTGCTCCTCGCTGTCCGGTCGGATAGACACATAGTCGAACAAAGCGAGATGTCCCTTTCTGATAAATTCCCCGATGGGCCATGCCGTCAGCAACACCTCAAACAAATCGGTAAACGCGCGATGGTTCATGCGGCAGGGCGTTGCCGTCATTCCCAGCATCTTGGCATCCGGATAGCGCACCCATAGCTCCCGATAGCTTTCCGCCACCACATGATGTGCCTCATCCACCACAATCAGGCTCGGAGCTTCTCCCGCGTCCTCCCAGTGCCTCACCAGCCACTGTATCGACATCGCCCTCACCTGCTGCCGTGTGTCGCCACCCCCATATCGTTCGATGGTCTCCTCCACCTGTGCCACCAGCTCGCGCCGATGAGCAACAATCCACACACAGCCATGGCTTCCGCCCTTCAAAAACCGGCCTATTGCCTCAGCCAGCACATACGTCTTGCCGGTCCCGGTAGGCATCTGTACCATCACGCTCCGATGCTTCTGCCACGCTTCAAACAAGCGTTGCGTCATCTCCAGCTGATAGTCGCGCAAGACACCCCTTCCGCTTCTCGCCTCCATATCATCCCAACGACAGGGCCACCTATTTCTTTGCCAACTTATCGATATCCTCCGCTTCATCCTTGGCGTCCATTTTCGCCAACTTAGCCACCACAAGAGCCACTGCCCCGACAGCCACTACCACGATACCGATTACGATTTTCCACCACATATCATTCCATCTTTATACGGTTATACAAATCTTTTTCATTCCTCTCTCTGCCTATCTCATCAGCTTAGCCTTGACAAACTGTGGCACCTTCCACATCATCTTCTCCAGCTTGGCGATGCGTGGACAAGCGAACCCGTTTGCGCGAAGCAACCGGATATCTTCCATCCACATCTGCTTTCTCCGTGCCTTGTCGGTCGAGAGTCCCCCCATCCGCATCCTCACGAGATACGTATTCAGATACGTCACTTTCAAGTCTCCCTTCAGCAGATACCTGAACAGCAAGTCGCTGTCGGCAGCAATCTTGTAACTTTCGTCATACAGTCCCCTTTTCAGCATCACCTCCCTGCCTATGTAGCAAGTCGGGTGCAAGGGCAGCCATCCGTTTCTCACTTTCCATCGGCAGTACCTTCCTCCTATCCAGTTGCGCACCACCTTTTCCGTATCCTCAAAATCCACAAACAGTCCGTTGCCATACAGAAACTCCGCTTTGGTCTTTTCCAGCCTTTCCGCCACGAGGGCTATGGTCTGTTTCGAGAATAAGAAGTCGTCCGAGTGCACCAGCCCTACATACTCGCCGGTAGCCATTTTCAGTCCCTTGTTGATAGCCTCATACATGCCATGGTCCGGTTCCGACAGCACCGTCATCGAGAACTTCGGATGCCCGTTTCTGAACTCCTCGCTCTGTGTATACAGTTCCACCTCTTTGATAACCTCCCATGTGCCGTCGGTCGAAGCCCCATCCACCACGATATACTCAATATCAGGATATTCCTGTTCCAGCACACTTTGCATACAGGCACGAATGGTCTGCACCCTGTTAAAACAGGATGTCACAATCGAAATTTTCATAAGTTACGTTGAAAGACAAAAAGAGTTAGCCCGATGCCGTGATAGTGCAGTCATTGCACTACCCGGCATCGGGTATACAGATTTCCATCATTCGACTTTAGGGCATATCTATTCGAAAGGACACATTGCTATGCCCTTAAAGCCGAGTGTTGTCAAATAAACAATTCTGATTCTTGGTTCTTTTCCGACCCAAATGATTCTGTCAGGAACTCTATTCACATCGTTCCTGCATCGGTTTCTAATAATTAAAGTTTTTTTCCACAGCAGGACCCGTTTTAAATTCAAGTCTGCATTTATAGTTTGCAAGAAATCTTTTCTTTGCTATTTCAGTTGCAGCACGTCCCGAATTCCTTGGGATATTGCGCCCTATTATTCTTGCTTGCTTTGCTTTTACAGAAGCATCTTTAAACAAATCGTTTTTCAAAGTAGCCTCCATCTGACTAATGGCATGCTCTATATCTCGTCCCTTCAGTTCTACAAACAATTCTACAAACTGCCGATTGTCTCCCTCAATCAATATCAGCTTATCACATTTGAGAACATTATTGTCTGTAATAATACCTCCATCTATTGCATAGACCGCCGTAGGCAATGCATCTACAAATGTCACCTGGTACGATTGTCCGCGTTCACCTACCGATACCGCTTTACGTTCGCGCCACATCTGCTCAGGTTGCCCCTCATAAGCATCCAATCTATCTTTCAGCATCGCCATAGATGATTGAATTTAAATCAAATGTATACTGGTCTATCAATTCCGAAACCGAATCCAGAAAATCCCCCTTGACAAAGTGATATTCCCGGTCAACAATGTTTCTAAAGCATCCCCCCTGAATGCAATAAGCAGAAAAAGCCTCTTTAGGCAAGATACACTCTTCCAATCCTAAAGCCGCAACCTTTTCCGGTGCTTTTTCATAAGCGACAGCAGCCAGCATCATCACATTCAATGCCGTCAGCACATACGGGCTGTGTGTTGTCAGAAACACGGTACTTTTATATCCCGAAAAATCCCGATTCATCCTGTTCAGAAGCTTCACCAGCATCTTGACAAGCTCAAACTGCGCCTTTGGAAACAAGTTCTGCTCTATTTCCTCCACAAACAAATGGAAAGACCTGTACAACGTACGGTCTCGCATATCTTGAATCGTATTTTTCAAAGACGGCATAGCTTCCAAAAGTTTCTCCTGATCAAAAGTCCCTCCATTTTTCACCAAGTCATTGAATATATGCGACAGAACCATTACCTCTTTCGGGTCGTTCACATCTATCTGTTTCAAATATTCCAGAGGGCTGATTTTTGCAGATGTCCCCACCTCGTTGGCAAGATAAGAAGCCATCACCTGTATGGGCAATGCAGACTGCACGCCACTGGATGCATAATAGGGTTTTATCTTCGAGTGTCCGTCGGCCAATGTCAGCACATCACCTTTCTTTGCATCATAGTGATACTTCATTCTGTCAACAAAGACCAAGTCCAACGGATGCGAGGCATTAAATTGCGAACGAGCTTCTCCCCATTCCAATATATAGTTGAACAAGACGTCTACATCTTTCGAACGATAAAGCGTTTCAATATTTTGAATAGACGACAGTAGGTTTCGTTCTGAAGGGAGGAAACACAATTTCAGATTATGTTTTACTTTTGCAAAGTTTGCCTTGCGAACAATTCTCACATTGTTTCTTGCACCATGTTTTTCTATCTGCACCGCTATACCGTCATACTTGATATAACTGTTTTCTGAAAAGAAATCATCATTCAGTCGGTGAAATTTCTTCAGTTCATTCCAGAAACGATTGTAATGTGTATATTTCGAAAGGACATTATCACCTCCCATCATCACCTGTTTCTCTAGCCAGCAGCAAAAGCACAATATTTTCATAAAAGTGCTCTTACCCGTGCTTTGTTCGCCAATCAGCAGCATAAACTGAGAAATAGGAACAACACCTGTATCCACCAAAGGTCCTATATTTCGAATTTCAATCGTCTGCATAGAGTTTAGATTTTACGATAATATCAAAAACGGTCTATAACCGACAAAGATAGAAATAACTTTGGATTTGACTTCTATTACAGCTTATTCTTTCTCAGCTTTAGGTGTTTTTTTGGAAAAAGCCGACCAACCGGCAAGCCGGTTAATCTTTGTTCAGGAAAGCAATGATTTCCTGCTTGTTGTTTTTATATTGTTTTTTGATTTCATAGATTTTGGCATCCACTAAAAAACGATACCAAAACCCTTGCAGCACATACCAGATAAAACCTTCCTTACCATCCAGGAAACCGGCTTTAAACAGATAGCGAACAAGGAAATAACAGAATGGCCGAATAAACAAAGGCATACGAGCGTATTTCAACTTCATCCATCGTTTGCGTTCCGAATCATTTCCCAAAAACTTAGGTTGCACACTGTTAGCATCTTCATCTATGCCCAAAGCCATTCTCAACATATTCTCAGCCTCACGCGAAGCATACTTATTATGTTTTTCAGTCCACCAGGTCAAATCATGCAGATTCTCATCCGATTGGTCGCCATCCACATAGATTGTTGTCCCCGATGTCACAATCAGGTGTTCATCCATTACCTTGTTTTCGCTCTCGCCATACCCTTTGCGTATTACTTTGATTTGTGGAGCCGGATACCATCCTCCATGCTTTAGCTTACGTCCTTTAAAGACAATCGCTTTATTTACATAGATGCCGTTCACA
>DYCT01000001.1:0-2921 GCA_019417975.1 Bacteroides sp. | reverse complement strand
CCGTTCACATCATTAGCACATGTATTAACAGTTTCATTTACTTTCCGCCCCAAATCAGCAGATATATACTCATCGGCATCCACACGCCATATCCAATCCGCTTCAATATCGCAATGATGTATTGCCCAATTAAATTGCTGAGCTTGATTTACAAAAGGATGAGCTACAAACTTAGCGCCCAATAGTCGTGCTATTTCTTCGGTTTTGTCAGTAGAGAAAGAGTCGATAACCCAAATTTCGGTACAATACTCTTTTAGCGAGCGGATGCACCGTTCGATATGCATTTCCTCATTAAAGGTGAGAATTATTGCTGCTATTTTAGCCTTATGCTGCATACTTCCTCCTTTCTACAGAGATACCGTATGCAGAGAAAAGGCAGACAATAATACTATTTACCCCCCCCGATTCAATATATATTTATTCTTCAGGTACTTGATAATTTCTTCATCATTGAAGTTAAATTGTTTTTTCAGCTCAAAGACTTTAGCATCTGCCAATGCACGATACCAAAAGCCTTGTAAGAAATGCCAAAGAAATCCCTCTTTACCATCCAGAAATCCCAAACGGAATATATAGCGATATACAAAGAAAGCAAAAGCACGCCAAAACAAAGGCAATTTCACATATTTCAATTTCTTTTTTCGAACAGCCATCGCATTAGTACCAGAGTTTACGATTCCGTCATGTTCCAATAAGCCATATTCCGTAAAAAGCAATTCGATAGATTCTTTTGTTGCATAGTTATTATGCTTTTGTGTCCATTCTGTAAGTGTCATTAAACTATCATCGAAAAATGCATTTTGTAATGAAGCGACTTTACCATCTGTTATATAAATGTGTTCATCCATCTTCTTGTCCTCCCATTTAGCATGACCATTTCTAAACAGTCTAAGCAAAATAAGCGGAATAATGCCATGCTTGATTTCTCTTCCCATAAATTTCCGTAGACATGGAGCTGTAAAAGCAGTAATCTCTTTATCGACCGATGGCAATGTTTTGTCTATTTCATTTATCAGCTCATCAGTCAAATATTCATCCGCATCTTGTCGCCAGATCCATTCTGTAGAAAACGGAATATTTTGCAATCCCCAATTAAGTTGATCTGCATGATAGGTAAATTTACGCTTATATACATGTGCTCCCATACTTTCTGCAATCTCACATGTACGGTCACTGCTATATGAGTCAAGTACATATACCTCACGAGCATATTTTTGTGCATTCTCTATAGCTCGCTTTATATGTCTTTCCTCATTATAGGTAATTATAAATGTTGATATATCTTGCATAATTACCTCTTTTATACGATTTCATCTAAAATTTGCCTAACACTATTTTCTATCGTTCCCGTATTATCTACCACATGAACTTCATCTTTCTGCATTAATTTCTGATAAAGTTGAAAACGATATTTAAAATCAGGATTTGTATGGTTTTCCACACGACAACCTAAAACATCATCCAAATTACGCTTCACTACAAACTGATATGATTTTTCAGGTAGAATCGCTTGAAACCGATTAAACCATTTACCATCCAAGATACCATTTAAACGACATTCTGCACCCAGATCTATCAAAATATCATTTATCCAACGATCACAAATTACATAATCGCCTTTCAGATTCAAGACTCTTCGGCGAGCTATTTTATTATCTATATAAGAACAGCACACATACAATTTACAGAAGAGAGGAGATTTATGTAAGCGATGTTCCCATACATCTCCCATTTCATTATGTACTTTTACAGAAAGGCCTAGCAAACGGGCTAAAGCATTCATTCCTTTAACGAGATAATGATTATAACGCATCCAAATATAATCTACATGTTTACCCTCTTTCTCCAAATTGTTTTTCAACATATTAATGACAGTTGTTTTACCACTCCCATCAATACCGCTAATAATAATATATTTAGTCATAATAACTTATATATTTTTTATTCAAAATAATTTCATCCAACTGTTTGTCACATCTTTCCAAATAGGATGCCTATCCATTAATAGCTTTGCCTTTTCAGCTTTTTCCAATCTAAGTTTGTCATCATTCCATGCTTGTACAATTCCAGCACTTAAGCCCTCTACTGACTTATTAGCAATAAATAACCCATCCTTCAAATAATCACTCGTTCCCCCATTTTTAAAAGTAATAATAGGTGTACCACATGACATAATCTCAAAAAAAGTCAAAGGAATTTCACTAGGAATAACAATAAATGGAAGTACCATATACCAAGCATTCTCGAAAAAAGCCTTTAGCTGTTCACGCGATAACTTCTCGTTAATTAAGACAACCCTTTCCGGATACTTCATTTGCTGATAAGCAAGATTGAAATCTTTAAAATCAGAGCCAACATCTGTTCGCATTAAAAAGACAGCGCATATATTTTCTACCTCAGTTTTATCTATTGCCTGCAAAAACAACTTAGCACCACGAGTAAAAGCAGGAGCTCCAGTAAAACAAAGGAAACGCCTATCCTGCAATCCATATTTTTGTATGATACGAGTATCACTTTCAAATGTTTCAAATCCATCCTTACCAGGTAGGATTGTCTTTACATTAGAGAAACCAGCTTTCAGCACTTTTTTTGTAGTATAATCAGAGAGTCCGATTACACCACTAAACTTAGCCTGCTTCAATCTATAAACGACTAATTTTTTAGGGATTATCACTTCCATCCAATATGCCCTGGAACTACTTAAGCTAGAACATTTAGAGAGAAGTTTTACACTTTTCAAATCATATACACCACCTGTAAAATAAGCATATTTCTTACAAGTCAAATCTCTCAAAGGAGAAAACCCTTTAACCGCATCCCGCCACTTACACTCTATAAAAAAGGCATCTGCTTTCTCTTTTTGAACAATATTTGCAACGAGTTTTAAATTCTTACTAATGCCTCTTATTTCGACATTATTA